>NZ_FMXO01000008.1 GCF_900104215.1 Desulfonatronum thiosulfatophilum
ATTATGGCAAACCAAAACTGCTGATCATTGACGAAATCGGCTACCTTCCGTTCGAGACCAATGCTGCTCACTTGTTCTTTCAACTGGCATCACGTCGCTACGAGCGTGGCAGCTTGTTGCTGACCAGCAACCGCAGCGTCGGCGAATGGGGAGAGGTTTTCGGCGATGCCGTGGTGGCGACAGCCATACTCGACCGGGTACTGCACCACAGCCATGTGGTCACCATCCGCGGTGAGAGCTATCGGCTACGAGAGAAACGACGTTCCGGCATGAAAACGGTGATGACTGCGGCACCGTCAACCCAAACCCAGGGGGGTCAATTCTAACTGTCGCCAAGGGGTCAGTTTCTGATGTCGCTTGACAGTCTCGGCCTTTCGGCCTTCTTCCGGCTCGCTTGGCGTCTCGGGTCACCCCTGCTCGCCGAGCCTGGACTTCGTGGTGAACAGGCAATTACCACGGTGGGAACTTTGCATCCCACTGGAATCGCCAGGACTTCGCCTGGCGCACAACTACTCAGCTCATCCGAGTAAAAGCGGACTGGATACCCGCCTTCGCGGGTATGACTGCCCGGAGAGACGGCTTTAAACAACAAGTCATTCCCGCGAAGGCGGGAATCCAGGTCATGCTTGCCTCAAGTTTTTGAAAGTAACCTTTTCCTGCTGTGAGGCTGGGTAGTTACAAGAAAAGTATCTAATCAGTATATTTGCTGCATGTTAAATTGTACCCTGGGCGACACATTTTTCCCTGGGATTGCCGAACTGGGGTGCGGCAATCCCAGGTATTACCCCTTGCTGTGATCCCCCCATTGGGAGAGAAAGCGCAGGCCAAAGCGCTTGCGGATGCGCTGAATGATCTCTTCATGGGGGTGATGGGGATTTTCCGCTATTTTCGGGCAGGTTACGGGTGTTCCATGGAACGGCGTTTCCATGAGTTTGGCCTCATAGGCGTGTGCCAGCAGAACGGGCATGGAGAGAACATCCGCGGCGTTATAGGCCAATAACGTTTCCAGGGCCCGTTCATCACCGGTGGTCTGGTATTCGTGCCAGAGCAGCACGGCAAAATATCCGTCCAATCCTTCCAGTTCATCCCGACTCAACCCCAGACGACGTTCACAGGCCTTCAGCCCCCCGGTTATCCCGACGGAACGCAATACAAAGCGAAGATCCACATGGGCTTTGGGCAGTTGCGCCTGGAGTTCGCGTTCGATAATCGGACCATCGAAGCACCGTCCATTGAAGGTGACCAGCAGGGAATATTCCTGGATATCATCGCAGAATGACTCCAGATTGCGGCCCTGGACATAGGTGCGCAGCCGCTTGCCGTCATAGAGGGCGATGGTCGTGATCCGGATCTCTCCGTCATCATTTGTGGTTTCGATATCTACGAAGGCCGCCTTGTCGCCGAAGTGGGAGCAAAGCCGCCAAGTTTCCGTTTTGGGCAGGCATTGGGCGAACCAGTCCGCCTCGCCGTAATGTAAGCGTTCGGTGGATTCTTCCAATGTTTGCAGGGCAGTCTTGGAGAGCAGTTTCGGATATTTTTGACCGTTGCTCAGGGCATCCTTCCAGGTCGGAATTCCGGCCTCCCAGATTTTTCGCTCCTTGATATTACCGATGCGCGGGATGTGGCAGAATGTATTGATGAGCATTACCTGAGTCCTGGACGGGGATGAAGTTTATGGGGACGGGGGCCTGCCTCGCGTACCGGCTTGTTATTCCGTAATCGCCGCTGCCGCAACTTTTTTTGCCAATGTACTGTTCAGCCGTGGACCCGTTTGTCTTGATTTTGCGACGAGGGTGCAAAAAAAAAAACCGCCATTCGGACAGCCGAATGGCGGACTTGGTCACTTTGCTGAACCGCCGGAACTATTGGATGCTTTTGCCCTGCAAAGCGGCAATGCGGTGTTCCAGGGGCGGGTGGGTCATGAACAGCATTTTCAAACCGTGGTCGCCGGTCTTGCCGCTGATTCCGAAGGAGCTCATCTGTTCCGGCAAAGGTTCCGTCATGCTCTTGCGCAGCTTTTCCAAAGCCGAGATCATCTTTTCACGTCCGGCCAGCTTGGCGCCGCCGGCGTCCGCCCGGAATTCACGTTGCCGGCTGAACCAGAACACAATGGTGCTGGCCAGGATGCCGAAAACGATTTGGGCCACGATGCTGGTGACGAAAAAGCCGATTCCCAACCCTTCCTCGTTCTTGAGAATCACGCGGTCCACAAAGTAGCCCACGACGCGGGAAATGAAGATGACGAAGGTGTTGACCACGCCCTGGATCAGGGTCAGGGTGACCATGTCGCCATTGGCGATGTGGCTGACTTCATGAGCCAGGACAGCCTCGACCTCGTCCTTGTTCATGGTCCGCATCAAGCCCGTGCTGACCGCGACCAGTGAGCTGTTCTTGGTCATGCCGGTGGCAAAGGCGTTGGGAGTGTCCTGATCGAATATGGCGACTTCAGGCATGCCGATGCCGGCCCGGGCGGCCTGGGACTTCACGGTTTCCACCAGCCATGCTTCAGCCTGGTTGCGCGGCGTGGTGATGACCTGGGCTCCGGTCATCCGTTTCGCCATCCACTTGGACATGGCCAGGGAGATGAATGAACCTCCAAAACCGAATACAGCGGCAAACAGCAACAGGCTGCCGTAATCAAGGCCGACGCCGGTTTCGTCGAGAATGCCGGTGAATCCCAACAGAGACAAAACGACACTGAGGACAAGAATGACGGCAATGTTTGTAATCAGAAAAAGTGCAATTCTTTTCATGTTTCGATATCCCTCCAGAAAAAGAAAGCTGTGATATGCAAAAGGCCGAACGACTCAATCGAATCATATAAACAATCTTTGATCATGAGGCAAGATTGTACGTTTCAGGCTGCATGACGGGGGATGAGGCCGGGATGAGTGAACCCTGGACCAGCGGTACATGCGATGCTTGATCCCACTTGTTCTGGGTTAGCCATGCTCCGTTCCTTCCCGTCTGATATCCGTTCTCCAGGTTTTCGGCACTGCCACCTAAAAAAAGTTGGCCCGATATTGCAGCTCACGCATGGAGCAGATATGAACCGTTGGGCATCGGAAAGAGGTTCGCGAACAGATCAGCAACAGCAGAATACCTCTGTTTTTGTCCGGTAGTCGATTGTCCAGCAACATCATAACAGGAGAACTTGGCATGTCCTTGAAGCGAATGACTTTGATTCTGGTCGCATCAGCATTTTTGACCGTCACGACCGGAGGGTGCGGACCGATCTATGATACTCGATATTCTTATGTTCCGCCCGGTAATCCTCAAGGGCAAACCTGTGTGTTTCAATGTGAGAATATCAATATGCAGTGCGAGCAGCTTGAGCAGATGAAAGAAGAAAATTGTATAAATCGCGCCAGGCTCGATGAGGAACGCTGCAAGGAAAACATCCGCCGGCAGGGTCGAGAGCCCAACTCCTCTGAATGTTCACAACTGGCTTTTTGCAGCGCGGATCATGATCATTGTTCAGAAAGATATCGACACTGCTATCAGAACTGCGGCGGCAGAGTGCATGCGGAACAGGTTTGCGTTTTCAACTGTCCGTAGGAAGTTGTGCCGACTGTTCCCTTCTTCACCAGATCGCAACCATGACCAATAACGGAGGTTCCGTGTCCCATCCCGTCCAACTTTCAAGACCTGACGCGGCTCTTTGTGAAGAGCGCGATGCGTGCGCCATTATCGCTTTCGTTGACAAACGCGGCCGGATGACCCACGCCAACGTGGTCCGAACCATCGAGGCCTTGAAAAAAATGGCGCATCGTTCCGGCGACATTAATGACGAAGGGGACGGTTGCGGAATCATGACCGACATTCCGCGTGAGCTTTGGAGCCACAGGCTGCACGAAGCCGGATTGTCGCCGCACCTGGCCGAATCCAGCGGTTTTTTCGTCGGCCATTTCCTCTTGCCGCACCGAATCCGCGAGCGAGCAGAAGAAATATGCGATAAGATCCGCCATATCTTTGCCTTGCGCGGTCTGGATCTGCTTTTGGAGTTGCGAGGTAAAACCAACGACGCGGAACTGGGTCCCATGGCCAGGGCCGAAACGCCGCTGTTCTGGCAGGTGGCCGGTCTTGTGAAACAGGAAGTGCGCATCACCACCGGCCAACTTCTGTTCAAAGTCGTGCAGGAGCTGGAAGCCATGGAGCCTGACCTGCATGTGGCCTCATTGTCTCAGGACACTGTGGTCTACAAGGTTCGGGGTGGTCCGGATCTGCTGCAGAGAGTCTATCCGGAGCTGCGCGATCCAGCTACCCGCTCCAAAATTTGTCTGGGACACAGCAGGTATTCCACCAACACCCTGCCCACGGTGGAACGGACGCAACCTTTCTCCATTCTGGCCCACAACGGTGAAATCAACACCATCGAACGACTGCGAGGCGCGTCCCGAAACCTGGGGATCGATCCGGTACTTGGCGGCAGCGATTCCCAGGATCTGAACCGGTGCATCGAAGGCCTGATCCATCGCTTTGGGTTCGAACTTATCGAAGCCTTTGCCATGCTGTTCCCGGCGGTGCACAGCGAGGTGGAGCAGTATCCCGAAGACTTGCGCAAGGTTTATGAAACCTACCGCTGGCTGTTTCCGCCTTCGGCCCAGGGACCGGCCGCCATTGTCGCCCGGCATGGCGACGTCTGCATCGGCAGCGTGGACGCTCTGGGATTGCGTCCGCTTTGGTTCGGAGAAAGCGACTACAACTATTATCTGTCATCGGAAAAGGGCGTCGTGGATCTGGAGGATACGGCTTCAGATCCCATCCCCCTGGCTCCGGGCGAAAAAATGGCGATCCTGTCCGTTTCAGGACGCAGGGCCGTGGTCTTCAACTACCGGGCCTATCAGCGTCGCCTGGTTCGCTTGATGCAGGGCCGAAGCGCGCTTCAGGAGCGTGTGCGGGCGTACTACCGCGATATACCTGAGCAGAAGGGAGAGTTGGTCCGCTTGGAGGATCTGTTTGACGATGGTCTGCCGCGCATGACGCCTACGGAAATGACCCGGGATAATGTTCTGGCGGCCTTTGGCTGGCACAAGTACGACGTGGATATGCGCAAGAAGACCGCAACCATCGGCGGAGCGGTCATCGGTTCCATGGGCTACCAGGGTCCGCTGGCCTGCCTCAGCGGTGAGGGCCTGCCGAACATATCCGAGTATTTCAAGGAAAACGTGGCCGTGGTTACCAATCCGGCCATCGACCGGGAGCGGGAAGCGGACCACTTCACAACCCGCTGCATCCTTGGTGATCGTCCGGAAATGGGCAGCCGGGAGCGTTCCGGCGCCGTAGGGCTGGAACTGCGGACACCGCTGTTGCTTGGCGGATGTCTGGACAGTCAGGTTTGCGGCTCGGCTCTTTCGACACTGGCCGCGGAATTCGGCACGCAAACCATGGATGCGGTGCTCTCGTTTTTTACGGCCCAAGGCCGTGATCCCGGGCGGGTGGCCATCCTGGACGCCACCTTTGATCCGCGGGGCGACCTCCCATCGCGTCTTGACGATCTATGCGACGAGGCCCACACGGCCATCAACAACGGGGCAGTCCTGCTGATCCTGGATGATTCGCGGAGTTTTTCCGATGGTCGGGTCTTTCTCGATCCGGGTCTGGCCCTGGCCGTGATGGGCAACTTCCTGGAGGAGCATCGCCTGCGGCGGCGTTGCTCACTCATCGTGCGCAGCGCCGCGGTGCGCAATCTGCACGATGTTATGTTCCTGATCGGCCTGGGCGCGGATGCGATCAATCCCTACCTGATCTGGCGCATGGCCAGGCTGCACGCCACCGAATCCCGTCCGGCCGAAACGGTGATCCGAACCACCATGGACGTCCTCCAAAAAGGCATGGAAAAGGTGATGTCCACCATGGGCATCCATGAACTGTGCGGTTACGGCAGGATTTTCTCCTCCATCGGGTTGGCCGACGATCTGGCCGCGCTGTTCAAGTGTCAAAACTTCTGCCGTTCCGCGGATACGGGTCTGTCCATGGCCCGCATGGCGGAGACGGCTCACATCCGTCTGGCCAAGGCCACGGATCAGGTGCCGGCTCCGCTCTGGAGCACTCCGCCCAGAAATGCCATGGTCGGAAAGATCTTGCGCCGGACCGCCACCGGCGTGGTCGGCTTCCGGGAGATGGCCCAGGAACTGACCGCTCTAGAACGGGAGAATCCCGTGGCCTTGCGCCATGTCCTGGGTTTTGTCCGTCCCGCGGAGCACGCGCATCCCCTTGTCATGCGGGAGGTGGACATCAGTATCGGCAATCACGCCATGCCGTTGTTCATTCCGGCCATGAGCTTCGGTTCTCAGGGCGAAAGCTCCTTCCGGGCTTATGCCGAGGCGGCGAAAATCCTGAACATCATCTGTATGAACGGCGAAGGCGGAGAAATTCCGGACATGCTCGGCAAGTACCGCCATAACCGCGGTCAGCAGATCGCATCGGGGCGGTTCGGCGTGCACATGGCTTTCCTGAATTCCGCTGATTTTTTGGAAATCAAGGTCGGACAGGGCGCCAAGCCCGGCGAGGGAGGGCATCTGCCCGGGCAGAAGGTGACGGCCATGGTGGCGGAGGCCAGGCACTGCAAGCCTGGGATTCCTCTGATTTCGCCTTCCAACCATCACGACATCTATTCCATCGAGGACCTGGAGCAGATCATCACCGAACTGAAAACGGCCAACCCTACAGCCCGGATTTCCGTAAAGATTCCGGTGACCAGCGGTGTCGGCACCATTGCCGTGGGCGTCGCAAAGGCCGGGGCGGACATTGTCGCCGTTTCCGGTTTCGACGGAGGTACGGGGGCGGCCCGGGAGCACAGCAAGAAATATGTCGGCTTGCCCGCGGAGATCGGCGTTGCCTACGCGCACCGGGCCCTGGTGGAGTCGGGCTTGCGCAGTAATGTCGAACTGTGGGCCGACGGCGGGCTGCGCAGCGGAGCAGATGCCTTGAAAATGATATTCCTCGGTGCGGAACGGGTGGGCTTGGGCACGGTGGCCTTGATGGGCGTTGGCTGCATCAGCTGCCGGCGCTGCCACCTGGACGCCTGCCCTCGCGGCATTTCCACCCAGTTGCGGACCAGGGAGGATGCCCTGGCCAGGGGCGTCAAGGGCTTCTCGCCCATGGACGTGGCCGCGGAGACGGACAACCTGGTCCGGCTGCTGGCCTGCATCGGCGAGGAGATGCGCGCGATCCTGGCGGATCTCGGCGTAGCCCGCCTGCGGGACGTGGTCGGGCGGACGGACCTGCTGACCCAGATCTCCCACAAGGAGGCCGTGGCCCTGGATGATATCCTGGCCAAACCGGCCATGGACGGATCGTGCGGTCCGGCAGGCGCGTTGCGGATCGTCCGCAAGCCCCTGAACTATCTGACTAAGCTCGTTGCGCATATCTCTCTGTCCGAATTTGACGAGGAACAGACCCGCGAGGTGCGGTATACGGATCAGTACGTGCGCAGCGTGGACCGGGCCATGGGCACCTATCTTGCCGGTGCCGTTGTCCGGCAATTCGGCGATGCCGGCGAGCGCAAAGCCCGGCTGCGGCTGGACTCCTCGGTGCCGGGCAACGGCCTGTGTGCCTTCAACATCCCGGGCATCGAGGTGATGGTGGACGGCGGAGCCCAGGACGGCACGGCCAAGGGAAGCTTCGGCGGCGCGTGCGGGGTGTTCAAGGGCGCCAACCTGCTGGGTCGTCGCGTGGACGGCTCCACGGGCAAGAGCTTTGCCTACGGGGCCATTGGCGGGATGCTCATGGTCCAGAACTATGCCGACTCCCGGGCCTGCATCCGGATGTCCGGGGCGGACGCCGTGTTCGGGGCGCGAATCACCGCGCGAGTTCGCGACGAAGAGGGCAATCTGGCTGTCCGGGCTCACCTGAAAGGCTTTGCCTTCGAGTACATGACCGGGGGGCGGGTAGTGGTCCTGGGCGATCCGGGGCCATGGATCTGTTCGGGGATGACCGGCGGCGTGATCTATCAATGCCTGTACCCGGAGTTCGGTTTCGAAGAGACGTCGCTATATCGCCGAATGGCCCGCGGAGCTGACGTGACGGTCCGTCCCGCGGATGAAAAAGCCCTGGGGGACATCCGAGAATTGCTGGGCAGGTATGTGACTGAATTGCGATCAACTTTTCAGGAAGAAGAAGCCCTGGAGGTTGAACGACTGATGGCTGAAGCCGAAACTCGCTTCGTGTCCATCATTCCTGTTGAAAAAAAGCCGACCAAGGCTGAGTAGGAATGGACATGAATGATATTCATTATCGATACAAGCAGGTGCCACTTGCGTAAATTTTGGTATCTGTTGATGCTGTTTAGAATCAAGGAATCGAACTGTGCGCAAGTAAATTGCTGAACACCAACCTCAGACCTGGAGTGATGAAATGATCAAACACATTGTCATGTGGACGCTGAAGGATGAGGCCGAGGGGGCCGTGGCTGTGGAGAACGGGAAGAAAATCAAGCAGATGCTCGAGGGGCTCAACGGGAAGATTCCGGGGCTGAAGCACCTGGAGGTGGGGCTGGATGTTTTTCAGGCTTCGCCGGAATGGCATGTGGTGCTCTACTCCGAGCTGGAGTCCCGCGAGGCCCTGGAGGGCTATCAAAAACACCCTGAGCACTTGCGTTGCGTGGAATTCGTGAAGAAAGTGGTTTCGAATCGTGGCGTGGTGGATTACGAAATCTAGGGGCGCATCGTGCAGACCCTCATCAATCCCGCCCTGATCGTGGTGGACATGCAAAACGACTTTGTTCTCCCCGGGGCCCCGGCCACGGTGGCAGGGGCCAGGGAGACAATACCCTCGATCCGCGGGCTCCTTGATCATGCCCGCCGCCATTCGTGGCCCGTGGTGCATGCGGTCCGCGAACACCGCGCCGACGGTTCAGACGTGGAATACACGCGCCGCGAACTGTTTCGTGAATCCGGCGGGATCTGTGTCGCGGGCACGCCGGGCGCGCGCATTGTCGAGGAATTGACGCCGGAACCGGGAGACTATGTCCTGACCAAGCAGCGGTTCAGCGCGTTTCTGGGCACGGAACTGGATCTGCTGCTGCGCAGGTTGCGGATCACGACCCTGGTCATTGCCGGAACACAATACCCGAACTGTATCCGGGCCACGGCCGTGGACGCCCTGGCCCGGGATTACCGGGTGGTGGTGATCACGGACGCCTGTTCAGCCCAAACCAAGCAGATAGCGAAAAACAACGTCGAAGACATGCGGAACATGGGCATGATCTGCATCCCACTGCAAAACCTGCTGCCTCGTTTCCAATAATCAACTATCCGCATATCGAAATCAAAATCGCCATCGAAATCGCAATCGAAATCGATCCCGTCTCTTTCTCCGGGCAGCGACGCTGATTGCAACAAGTTATTCCCGCGAAGGCGGGAATCCAGGTTCAAATGTGAGGTCGTGCACGGAATGTGCTGACTTGTCAGTTATACGATTGCGATGGCGATTCGATTTGGATTTCGATTTGGATTTCGATTGCGATGTGTCTGAATTCGCTGATGGATGGGTTTATTTACGGGTCGGTTCGGAGATCAGCACGGCGAACGGGAGGTGGGCGAAGATTTCCGCGCAGGTAGGGGTGGCTTCCATCGGTTTGCCCGCATGCATGGTGAACACATTGCGCCAAAGCAGGCCTTTGCCTTTTTTTGGCAGGGCGCTGACGGGTCGGAGAGCTGTTTCCGCCCATATCCCGCCCGTGGGAAAACCGGCTCCTGGAGCGCAAAGTCCTGCGGACAGGCGGGGCAGGGCGACGATCAGGGCCTGACGCTCATGGACTCGGGCAAAAGCCAGAACATGGCGTTCATGAGGACCGGAGACCTCAATGGGAATATACTTTCCGCGTAAGAACAGGTCGGGGTGGGAGCGGCGCAGGTGGAGCAGTTGCCGGAGCAGATAATGTTTCAGTCGACCGTCTTGCCAGGATGCGCCAAGGGCAGCGACGAATTTTAGAAGGTCTTCGGTTTCTTGCTCCGCTCTGAATTCGGCGAGATTTTCCAGCCTGGTCCGGTAATCCACCGGACGTCGATTGTCCGGATCCACCAGGGAATCATCCCAGAGTTCAGTGCCTTGATAATTGTCCGGAACTCCCGGCATGGTCAGGCGCAGGATCATCTGGGTCAGAGCATTGCACGCTCCGGGTACGTCCAAAGTCTGGGCGAACTCATGGACATCCCGCAGAAACGGCGCGGACGCCGGACTGTCCAGCACCTGGGCCACGAATCCGTTCAGGGCGTTTTCATAGCTTTCGTCCTGATCGATCCAGGATGTATACGTCTTGGCTTCCCGGGCAGCCTTGATCATGTAGGCCTGCAAGCGTTCGCGCAGGGCGGAGAGGATTTCGGGGGCCGGAAGTTCGGTTCCCGTGCGGTTCAGCGGCCATACTCCGACCAGAGTCTGGTAGAACAGGTATTCATCCCGGCCGGCGGGCTGCGTCGCTCCTCCGGATTCCTGTCGGGCTCGGCGGTTCAGGATTTGCCAGCGGTCCACATGTTCGGCCCACGCAGCGGGCATTTCGGACAGAACCGCGATCCGCGCCCGGACGTCCTCGCTGCGTTTGGTGTCATGGGTGGCGGTGGTGACCATGGACTTGGGCCATTTCGCGGCACGACGAATCATCTGCTGGTGAAAATCGCCCACGGAGCTGATTCGTCGGTTCGGCCCCATCCCCACTTCGTTCATGGAGACCAGGGGGAGGACCCGGTAGAACGTCGTGTCTTCCATGCCCTTGGCCATGGCCGGACCGGTGAATTGCTGGAATTTGCGGGCCAGACGGAGACATTCCGCATTGGGCCGGCCGTCGGCGCGCGGTTTCCAGTTCGTTTTGAGCAGGGCTTCCAGCACGTCGAACAGCAGGGGATGGCTCACGGCACGGGCGCGCCGGGCCAGACCCAGGGCCCAGTCCAGGTCCCGGGCGTCTTCGGGGGAGGGGCCTCTGGAACCGACATAGGTGCGGTAGATTGGAAAGCGGGAGACTATTTCGCGCAGAGCCTGTCGGATTTCTCCGCGGGAAAAATCCCTGGAGGCAAGGTCGCGCTTGAGCAGCCGGGTCGTTTCCGTGGCCAGAACCTCCAGTTCCGAGGCCAACTCCTGGTCCATAATCTGACGCTTGGCCCGTGCCCCTTCACCATGCCCGTCCGCGGCGCCCGCGCCTTCCCGGGCTTCGTAGATGGTTTTCAGCTGAGCCGTGCCTTCGGGATCCAGTTGCACGGAGTGGATCTCGCTCAGGGCGTCATAACCCGTGGTGCCATGCACCGGCCACTGGGCGCGCAAGGTTTCATGCTCCTCCAGAATTTTCTCCACGTAGACCGGAAAACGACCCGCTGGGAAGCCCAATGTTTCCGCATGCGGCTTGAGCAGTTTCTGGAGCCGGTCCAGGTATCCGGACGGATCGTAGAGGCCGTCGATATGATCGATGCGCAGCCCGTGGACCTGCCCCCCGGCCACCAGATCCCGGATCAAGGCGTGGGCGGCATCGAAAACCTCCGGTTCTTCAACACGCAGTCCGGCGAGGTCGTTGATCTGAAAAAAACGGCGGTAGTTGATTTCCCGTCCGGCCACGCGCCAGAAAGCCGGACGGTAGTGCTGGCGTTCCAGGAGCTTGTGCAGCCGTTCCAGTCCGCGTCCGTCCGGTGAGTTCGGAGCGAAAAGCGTTTCGGCTCCTTCAAGAGCCGTGTGCAGTTCCGGGATATCGCGGGCCAGTGCGGCCAGGGTCTGTTTGAAAGTCGTTCCGCGCGTGCGCAGCGCCTTGCGCCGGGTGTTGGAGCGGGGCTTGCTGCGCAGGCGTTTGGACTCGGTGAAGGCGGCCCGCACATCTTGATTGTTCGCCGCATCCGCGGCGGTTTCCAGACAAGGGGCTAAAATGCGGTGGTAGGTGGACGGACAGATCGGAAAGCGATGCTCGTAGTACCAGACGCTGTAGGACCCGGCAGGGGCGTCGAAACGCAGGCGCAATTCCCCGCGTTCCAGAACGGCGCCGTAGAGATCCCCAAGGATCGGAAGCAGGACCTTGTCGTGGATCCCATGTGTTTCGGGAAACCATTCAATATCGAAAAAGTGGGCGTACCGGCTGCTGCGTCCCCATTCCAGCACGTCCAGCCACCACAGGTTGTCGCTGCGCCCGATGCCCATATGGTTCGGGACAATGTCCATGACCAGCCCCATCCCGGCATCCCGCAGGGCTGTGCTCAGGGCATCGAATCCCTCGCGTCCGCCAAGCTCCGGGTTCAGGGCCTGGTGGTCCACGATGTCGTAGCCATGCGTCGATCCCGGTCTGGCTGCCAGAATGGGCGATGTATAGACATGGCTGACGCCCATGTCTCGCAGGTACGGGGCAATGGCCAGGGCGTCGGCAAAGGTGAAGCCGGCATGGAACTGCAAACGGTAGAATGCGGTGGGTTGGTAGATTGGGTTCATGGTCATGCCCGCTTCATGCATCTTCCAACATCAGTCGGAGCAACTGCAGGGAGCGCCCGCCCACGCTGATCCTGGCGCCCGGAAGGTGGGGGCCGTTTTCGGGTCGGCCGTCTTCGTTCATGGTATCCACCAGGGGTTCCCATACACCGGGATCTCCCGTGGAAAGCTGGAAAATCTCGCGCTCATGGTCGGCATTCACCAGCAGCAGGAAGGTGTCGTCCGGTTCCTGTTCACCGCGTTCGCTCAAGTGCACCAGACCGGCTTCGCCGCTCAATCGCAAAGCCAAGGCCCGGGCATGAGGATTGCCCCAGTCGTCGGTGCTCATCTCCCGGCCGTCGGGACGCAGCCAGATGACGTCCTTGACCGCGGTGCCGGGAATGATCTCCCCCTTGAAAAACCGGTTGCGGTGAAAGACGATGTGTTCATGGCGCAGGCTGAGCAGGCGGCTGACAAAGGCGATCTGCATCCTTCCCGACTCGTCGATGCCGTTCCAGTCGATCCAGGACAGTTCATTGTCCTGGCAGTAGGCGTTGTTGTTGCCAAGCTGAGTTCGGGCAAATTCATCTCCCGCGGTCAGCATGGGCATGCCCTGGGAAAGAATCAGCGTGGCCAGAAAATTGCGCATTTGACGGCGGCGCAGAGCCAGGATCTCCGGGTCGCTTGTCGCACCCTCCATGCCGCAGTTCCAGGAATTGTTGTTGTCCGTTCCGTCCCGGTTGTTCTCCCCGTTCTGTTCGTTGTGTTTGTGATTGTAGCTGACCAAGTCGTGCAGGGTGAACCCGTCGTGGGCCGTGATGAAATTCACGCTGGCCCAGGTGCGTCGACCACGCCGTTTGAATATGTCCGCGGAAGCGGAAATCCGGTCGGCAAAAGCGGGAAGCTGACCTTCGTCGCCCTTCCAGAACCGGCGCATGGTGTCGCGGTATTGATCATTCCATTCAGCCCAGCCAGGAGGAAAATTGCCCACCTGATAGCCGCCAAGGCCCGTATCCCAAGGTTCGGCGATCAACTTGACCTGCCCCAGCACCGGGTCCTGGGCCACGGCGTCCAGAAAGCTGGAGTGCTCGTTGTACGGCCCTTCCACCCGAGCCAGGGTCGTGGCCAGGTCGAATCGGAATCCGTCCACCCCCATTATCTGAACCCAATAGCGAAGCGAGTCCATGACCATGGACAACACCTTGGGATGGCGCAGTTCCAGCGTGTTCCCCGTACCCGTGAAATCATTGTAGAACCGTGGTTCATCGTTCATCAGGTAGTAGTAGGAATAGTTGTCGATCCCCCTGAAGGATAAGGTCGGGCCGAGATGATTTCCTTCGGCGGTATGGTTGTAGACCACGTCCAGAATGACCTCGATGCCCGCGTCATGCATTATCTGCACGAAGCTTTTGAAGGAGGACAGATCGTGTTTGGGTCGGAGATAGTTAGGGTGGGGAGCGAAGTATCCCAGGGAGTTGTAGCCCCAGTAGTTGCTCAAGCCCCGGTCGATGAGGTGCCGATCCTGCAGGAAGGCATGAATGGGCAACAGTTCGATGGCCGTGATTCCGAGCTGTGTGAGATGGTCAATGACTGGCCGGGAGGCCAATCCCTCGAAGGTCCCGCGGAAATCTTCCGGCACATCGGGATGGAGCATGGTGTAACCGGCCACGTGCATCTCGTAGATCACGCTTTCGTGCCAGTGTCTGGATGCCATGGGCTTACCCCAGGTGAACGCCGGATCCACAACCTGGCATTTGGGCATGAACGGTGCGGAATCACGTTTGTCAAAGGACAAATCTTCGTCCTTATGGCCGACGGTATATCCGAAGAGGGCGTCGTGCCATTTCAGACCGCCGACCAGGATCTTGGCATAGGGATCCAGCAGGAGTTTGTTGGGATTGAAACGGTGACCTTCCCGCGGCTTGTAGGGACCGTGGACGCGGTAACCATAGAGTTGCCCGGGACGAGCGTCCGGCAGGTAGCAATGCCAGACCTCATCGGTGTATTCCGGCATGGAGATTCGGGTGTTTTCGGTGATGCCGTCGTTCTCGAATAGACAAAGTTCGACTTTCTCGGCATGGGCGGAAAACAAGGCGAAATTGACGCCCGACCCATCCCAAGTGGCTCCCAGAGGGATTGGAGAACCGGGCCAAACTCGTGGACCGTTCTTCAAGGGCTCGCTGTCTTTGCTCAAGTCGTCTTTTATCATCTTTTGCTCCTAGCTTGCGAGAGAACGGAAGCCTGCTCGTTAATGTAAAATATTGTAATACTCAGCTGGATCGTGTCACGGGATGAAGTGCAGATCTCGTCTGCGTGAAGACAGGATTTGCGGACAGGACGAAATCATTCGAAATCATCATCACAAGTCCTTCCGTGGAGCAAGGAATCCAGAGGCCTGGATTTGATTTCTAGATCCTGAATACAAGCTTGCCGTGCAAGGGGATACCCGGACGGTGAGGCCATCTGCAAAATCTGCTGAGCAATTTGAAAATAATTTATCAGCCTATTGAGAAAGCTGGACTTTTGCAATCCGGCAAACCCGGTTCAAGAAGGAATCATGGCAGTCGTTCCCGACCATCGCGTTTGATTTACGTCCGTTCTTGATTTGCAGTTGCAGGATATCATTCACTGGAATTATTACGAAACCTGTTATTATTCCCAAGAAGAAAAAGGGGGATAGCTGACAGGAGCGTACCTAGAAAAGTGAACCGCTCACGTAGAGGGGGAGAGGATGGCGTAAGCCATGATGGACAGCCTGTTGACGCCGACCATCTAAATGGAACATGAATGAGTTCTGTCGCTCTTATTGTTGATACTCCCGAACCATCTCGCCCATGAATATGTTTTCCCGAGGGATTTCACTGAAATCCGCACTGATCGCTCTTTATGCAATAGTGACGATATCCGTCGCATTGGCAGGGTATCTGTCATATTCCAGCAGTCGCCAGTCCATCGGCAACGTTGCACTGCAGCTGCGCACGGAAATTACGGATCGTATTGAAACACACCTGTTGGAATTTCTGCATTTGCCTCACCGGATCAACCAGGCCAATGCCCAGGCTCTGACACGTCAGCTGATCGCTGCCAACGACCAGCTCACCCTCGGAAAGCGTTTTGCGGAGCAGATTGGGATGTTCCCCTCGGTCTCGAGCGTTTATTTCGGCAATATCCACGGCGGACTTGTGAATAGTGGCCGGGAATCGCCTGGGGATCTCCGGTACCTCATCGATACCGAGGGATTTACGGCGGGTACCTTTCGTAAAACCCTCGTGGACGCGCAAGGCAATCACGCCGAGCAACTGGCTGTTCTTTCCAACTTCGACTCACGTAACCGGCCCTGGTATGTCCGGGCCTTGGAAAGGAACGGACCGGTTTGGAGCGATGTCTACATACTGTTCACCGGCAAGGAGCTGGCCTTGGCCGCGAGTCTTCCGGCATATGACGGCCAGGGCGGTCTGCTGGGAGTTGTTTCCGTGGACGTTTTCCTCTCAAATATATCGCATTTTCTTCAGGGCATGCGCATCGGCGAGACCGGTCAGGCATTCATCCTGGATCGCGACGGTTTGCTGATCGCCACATCCACCACGGAACTCCTCATCATCGACAGCGGCGACCCGGCTGCAAGAAGCCGGGTCCATGGGACGGAAAGCAGCGACCCGGTGGTTCGCAATGCCTCGGCAACACTGGCATCACGGTTTGGAAATTTTTCCGAAGTTGAAAAGGAGACCAGTCTCACCTTTACCGTGAACGGCCGACAAATGCTCCTACAGACTGCGCCTTTGCGTGACGACCTGGGTATTGATTGGCTGATCCTCGTCGTCGTGCCGGAAGATGATTTCATGGCCGCGATCATGGCCGACAGTCGCATGATTCATCTTCATGTGACGTTTGCCCTGGCTTTGGTGCTTGCGGCAGGAGTCTTCCTGACCAAGTGGATCGTCAAGCCGGTCAGTCTGCTGAACATGGCTGCGGACAGGGTAGCCGCCGGCGAAAGTATAAAAAAGATCGAAGATTATTCTCCGGTCATCGAGTTTCGCGGACTGACCCGGTCTTTCAACCGGATGGCGCACCAGCTTTCAAATACATTGGAGGGGCTTGAGCTTGAACTGCGCGAACGCAAGCGGGCCGAGGAGGAGCTTCGCCGCACCCGTGAGCAGTTCGAACTGGCGGTGCTTGGCTCCAACGACGGCATTTGGGATTGGAACCTGCGCGATAACTCGTTGTTTCTCTCGCCGCGTTGGAAGGAGCAGTTGGGATACGAGGACAAAGAATTGAGCAGTGAATTCAATGTGTTTTATTCTCGTCTCCATCCTGAGGACGTGCCGCGCCTTGATGACTACCTGAAACGTTATCTCAAAGGCGAGGTGGAAATGTTCGAAATAGAATTCCGCATGCTGCACAGGGAAGGGGGCTATCGATGGATCTTGTCTCGTGGTACTGCCTTCCGGGATGAAAAGAATCTTCCCTTTCGCATGGCCGGCTCCCACACCGACATCACGGATCGCAAGGCTGCCGAGCAGGCCTTGAAGGAAAAAAGCGAGGAACTCGAGCGCTACTTCACGACCAGTCTGGACCTGCTGTGCATTGCGAATACGAAGGGTGAGTTTATCCGCTTGAATCCTGAATGGGAGAAAGTTCTTGGCTATTCTCTCACCGAGCTTGAAGGACGAAATTTCTTCGATTTTGTCCATCCGGACGATATGGAGGACACAGTGGCGGCCGTTTCACGATTGGACGCCCAAGAACAGGTCCTTAATTTCGAGAACCGCTATCGCCGGAAAGACGGATCGTACAGTTGGATCGAATGGAGAGCCTTCCCTCGAAACGGCACAATCTACGCCGTTGCCAGAGACATCACCCGGCGTAAGGCCGACGAGGAGAAGCTGAATCGGTTGGCGACCACGGATTCACTCACCGGCTTGTGCAACCGACGTGCATTCATGCAGACCCTGGAGACAGAGCTGGGACGTTACAGGCGATACGGCAAGCATGCTTCCCTGTTGATGCTGGACCTGGATCACTTCAAGACAATCAATGATACCCATGGCCATGCCGGGGGTGACGAAGTACTGCGATATTTTGCCATGTTGCTTCAGGAAACGGTCCGCGAAACGGACCTGCCCGGACGCCTGGGCGGGGAGGAGTTCGCCGTGCTCCTGCCGGAAACGAAAGTGTCCAGCGCCCTGGTGATTGCCGAGCGTCTGCTGCGGAAGGTCCGCGAAACAGTTGTTTGGACGCATGCCGGAACCGCATCCTTCACGGTGAGCATCGGCCTTGGCGTGATGCAACCGGAGGATTCCACCCCGGACTCTTTGTTGGCCAGAGCGGATGCCGCTCTCTACCGGGCCAAGGACAATGGTCGGGACAGGGTTGAGGTGTATTCATTGGGACAACACGACAAATGAAAAAATATGTACAATGCCCAGTAGACGGCAAAGAACATGCCCCAAGGACGCAGCTTGGAAGTTATCGAGGCAACCCGGTGGAGCAGGATATGATCCCTGAGCCCATTTATGTTGCCCGGCAGCCGGTTTTTGATCGGGACATGGACATCTGGGGCTATGAATTGCTTTTCCGGCATAGCGCCCAGTGCTCCACGGCCAGAATTGACGACGCCGACGAAGCAACCTCCCGCGTGATCGCGGATGGATTCGGTCTGGTTGAGGATCTTCTTGCCCCTTCCCAGAAAGTCCTGATCAACTATCCGGGCAGGATGCTGGTGCAGGGTGCGCCGCGTGCATTGCCGTCCGACGTGGCTATCGTGGAAATTCTGGAAACGGTCCAGCCGACTCCGGAAATATTGAGGATCTGCGCCCAACTCAAGGCCGAGGGCTACGTTCTGGCCCTGGACGATTTTGTCGGCCAATCCGGCTTCGAGGCCCTGTTGCAGTTGGCTGATCTGGTCAAGGTAGACGTACTCTACCTGAATTACGAACAATTAAAGGCTGTTGTCGGCAACCTGCGACGGATCGAAAACTGCCGGCTGCTGGCCGAAAAAGTCGAAGATCTGGCCATGTATGATCAATGTCGGGAGCTCGGTTTCGACCTTTTTCAAGGGTATTTTTTCAGTCGTCCAGAACTGGTCAGCGGCAAGAAACTTTCGGCCAACCAGATTTCCAAGCTGCAGTTGCTCAAGGAATTGAGCGCGCCGGATCTGGAACTGATACAGGTCGCCAAAATCGTCCAGCACGATGTGGCCTTGAGCTACCGACTGCTGCGCTACATCAATTCTCCCGGGTTCGGCCTGCCGAACGAGATCACCTCCATCAACCAGGCCATGAACCTCCTGGGGCAACGCAAGGTCACCGCCTGGCTGCGGGTCTTGATCATGGCCGAAATGAAGACAAATCCCCTGTCTGGGGAGTTGCTCTTTCTTTCCTTGCAGCGAGCGAAGCTGTTGGAAGCCTTACAGGATGCCGGAACACCATCCCGGCTCTCCAGCGAGGGGATGTTTCTTCTCGGCCTGTTCTCCTTCCTGGACGTCATTCTTGGTCTGCCCATGAATGATATACTGGCAAGGCTGTCCTTGGGCCCCTGCCTGAAAGCCGCACTGCTGGGACGGGACGCGGAACTGCAAGCCTGGCTGGATCTGGCAGAGGCCTGCGAACGCGGCAACTGGGACAAGGCCGAGGCATTGCTGAAAGGTATGAATCTCGGAACCGAGCAGACCGCCAAGATCCTGAACGAATCCGCCCTTTGGGCCAAGCAGTTTCTGGACGTTTCCTGAATGAACACGAAGGTCTGAGATCACAGTATGCTGCAACTTTTCTTATTATTAAGGGTGTTGTTTTTTTGCCGGATTGGAGGTTACGAAACGGCACAAAACGCTCAACTTTGCTTTCGATTCGCTTGTCCTTCTGTGGGAGTCGTCTGGGGAATCTGGTGCGGGCATCTGGACATTTTCCAGTCTGCTTCATAGAGAAGTAGTGTGTTTTTCATGAATGGGGATGATATGGAAATGATCACTTGGCAGGACAACCCGAGACATGGAGTAGACAATGCGAAAGGCAATGTGTTTGATCGTGATGGTGTTTTTATTGTCTGTGGCGACGCAGTCATGGGCGGACGACTACTTGAAGATCCGGCACGTGAACGAGGCCTATGAGGTCATGGGGCAGAAGCAGCCCGCCACGGAGGAAATCGTCGAGACGTGGCTGAGCGGCAACAAGGCGCGGATGAATTCCGGCACGAGTTCTTCGGTGATCCTGCGCGGGGACAAGCAGGTCATGTACATGCTGGATCATGATAAGAGGGCTTATGCCGAGGTGCCTATGGACCTCTCCCAGGCCATGACGGGCATGATGGGCGACCAGGGCGGCGATCAGCAGATGGCTCAGATGATGGCGGAAATGATGGGAGCCATGATGAAGATCAATGCCAGCGTCAGGGATACCGGCGCCACGAAGACCGTCAATGACTGGAACTGCCGGGTCTATGAATTAAACATGAAGATGCCCATGGGCAATACTGTTTCCGAGATATGCGCCACCGAGGACATCGATGTGGACATGAGCGTGTATCACAAGATCGGGCATGCCATGATGGCCGGGCAGCAGGGGTTCGACGACCTGATCAAGGAAATGGAGAAAATTAAGGGGGTTTCGGTACTGACCGTCAGCAAGGCTACGGTCATGGGCGCGACCATCGTTTCCAGGGAAGAACTTCTGGAACATAAAAAAATGACGCCGCCTGCCGGAAGCTTCGACATACCGGAAGGGTATACCCGCCAGGATTTCATGGGTATGTAAGGGCTTCAGACTTTCGTTGGGCCTGCTGCCGGAAGAAACATTCATCTTTGGGAGGAAAGGATTCATGGATTTTGAGAGCAAGAGTGTTGGAAAAGTTGTAACCATCAAGGCCACCGGACGCATGGACGCCGTGACCGCACCGACTTTTGAGCAGGAATGCATGCGCTGGGTGGAAAAGGGAAATGTTGACTTGATCGTTGATTTTTCCGGTCTGGAGTACATCAGCAGCGCGGGGTTGCGGATTATTCTGGGCGTGGGCAAGAAGCTTAAGGCCCAGGGAGGTTCGTTGACCTTTGGCGGGATGAGCGCCATGGTCAAAGAAGTATTTGATATCTCCGGTTTCGCCTCCATCTTTCCGGTGCATGATTCCGTGGAGGCGGCGCTTGCGGCAAAATAACCCTCCTGGATTTGACCGTCTCTCATTGCCGGCCGAATATTCCTCCCTGGATACTTTCCAGGAGTTTGTCCAGGAGCGTGCGGAATCGGCGGGACTGCCTCCTTCCGCCTACCTGAAGATCGTCATGGTTCAGGAAGAAGTGCTCTTGAACATATTCAAGAACGCCTACCCACCTGAACGCCAGGGGCTTGTGGAATTGGCTTGCGGTCAGCAGGAGGACGGCCAGGGATTCCTGGTGCGCTACACGGACCAGGGACGCCCTTTTGATCCGCTTTCCGCACCTCCGCCGGATGTGACCCTGGATATTGACGACCGCGAAGAGGGCGGACTGGGTATTCTGCTGATGAAAAAAATGAGTCGTTCCCAGCATTATCAACGAGAGGGGGACTCAAATATTCTTGAGCTTGTCTTTGATCCATAATCACTGTTCCTGATTCCAGGAGATGAAGGCGACCCACCAGGGTCGCCTTCTTTTTTGGCTTGCCAAACATTGATGAGATTGGATCGGTATTTGTCGTTTTCGGGGAAGTTCCGGCTGCCTGAGCTGGACTTTTTTTGAGAACGCGTTGCGTAACATGAGTGGTTGGACTGCCTTCAGACATGTGGTTGCAGCGGCGAGGAGAAGGACCTATTATATTGGAGTACGCGTTTTAGAGACGTGGCTCATTCACCATCCGTGTTGCGAATTCCTGAATGCCCTTGCAGACTCCTTCTAACATTTTTCTACCCACTCATTCCGCTTTGATCCTGCACGTGGACATGGATGCATTTTTTGCTTCCGTGGAACAGCTGGATTTTCCGGAATTACGTGGAAAGCCCGTGATTGTCGGCGGTTCTGAGCGGGGGGTGGTTTCGGCGTGCAGTTACGAAGCCCGGCGTTACGGCGTGCATTCCGCCATGCCCATGTTCAAGGCCAAACGTCTCTGTCCGCACGGCGTCTTCGTGCCGGGCCGCATGCGGCGCTATGGCGAAGCGTCCCGTGATGTGATGGCGGTTCTGGAGCGGTTTTCGCCGCTGGTGGAACAGGCTTCCGTGGATGAGGCCTATTTGGATGTCAGTGGTCAGGAGCGGATCTTCGGTCCTCCCGAGCAGCTTGGAACGGCTCTGAAGCTGGCGGTG
Source organism: Desulfonatronum thiosulfatophilum (assembly GCF_900104215.1). NCBI lineage: Bacteria > Pseudomonadati > Thermodesulfobacteriota > Desulfovibrionia > Desulfovibrionales > Desulfonatronaceae > Desulfonatronum > Desulfonatronum thiosulfatophilum. The sequence continues at coordinate 21,640 of NZ_FMXO01000008.1, forward strand.
TTGGAGGCCACCGGGTTGCGGTGTTCCGTGGGTATGGCTCCGGTCAAGTTCCTGGCCAAGATCGCCTCGGACCAGGACAAGCCGGACGGGTTGTTCATCATCCGGCCGGATCAGGTCCAGGCGTTTCTGAGTGAGCTGCCGATTTCCAAAATTCCCGGCGTGGGGCCGCGGGCCGTGGAGAAACTTGCGGTCTTCCGGATACGTACAGCCGGGGATGCGCAACGGTTTTCCGAGGAGTTTTGGCGACAGCGCTTCGGGAAGTGGGGCGAACAGCTGTTCGACCGTGCCCGGGGGATTGATCCTCGAAGAGTGGTCCGCGAGTATGAGGCAAAGAGCGAGGGGGCAGAAAACACATTTGCCGAGGATACCGACGACCGGGAGGAGCTAAAGCGCTGGCTTCTGGACCAAGCCGAGCGCGTAGGGCGGCGCTTGCGCCGAGACAACCACAAGGGACGGACTGTGACCCTGAAGCTCAAGTACAATGATTTCAAGTCGATCACCCGCGCCAGAACCCTTGGCGAGGCGACCAATGCCACACGGGTGATTTTCGAGACCGCGGCATCCCTGCTGGAAAGCGAGGAATTGGTACGCAAGGTCCGTCTGATCGGGGTAAGCGTTTCCAACTTTTCCAACGGTCCATGCCAGCTTCCTCTGTTTCAGGCTCCAAAAGCCCGAGTGGACGAAACCCTGGATCGGACCTTGGACGCCATACGGGACAAGTTCGGGCAGAATGCCATGGTTCGCGGGCGAATTTTTGATTTTCGGAGAAAGTCATGATCAATCACGTCAAGAGCACTTTGTTGCGCAATACGGTAATTTCGGTAATACAGCGACGGATTTCCATGCGACCATTCTGGTCCTTTGTCCTGTTCGTTGTGGTCTGCCTGGCGGGACTTGGCCTGTTCCGGATGGAATCCGACGCGGCGCAAGGCGAGGAGCATATTGAATTCTCTTTCTCGCCCGGAGAAGTTCTGCGGTACAACGTACGCTGGGGCGTCATTCCGGCGGCCCATGCCACCCTGGAAGTGCATCCCATGGTGGAGCTGGACGGACGACTGGCGCATCATTTCGTGATGACCACCAGAACCAATTCGTTTGCCGACTATTTCTACCGCTACCGCAACCACATCGACTCCTTCACGGATATCGACATGAGCCGCTCCCTTAATTTCAACAAGCGCGAGGAAGAACGGTCGCGACGTCGCAATGTGGACGTGCACTTCAACTGGACCCGTGGGGTGGCTCAAGTCACCGAGAACGGCCGGACCAGGGATGGCGCTGAGCTGGTGAATGGAACATTTGATCCGCTGTCGATTTTTTATGTCTTCCGCTCGCGGCCGTTGCATGTGGGCGCGGAGCTGAGCGTTCCGGTTTCAGACGGCAAGAAACTGGTTCATGGAGTGGCGAAAGTGGTTGCCAGGGAGGAAATCAGCATCGAAGGGCGGGTTTTTGATTGTTTCATCGTGGAGCCGGACCTGAAGGACCTGGGCGGAGTTTTTCAGAAGAGTCCGGATGCCGCGCTGCAAATCTGGGTAACTGCCGATGAATCACGGTTACCGGTGCGGGTGCGCAGCAAGGTTGTCGTCGGCTACTTCACGGCCGAACTCGATCTTGAAACTTGATTTGGAGAGATGGAATATGACGTTGAAAGGGTATTCCGGGATCAGGCCCGCTGTCGATCCTGACAAAGGACGTACTTTGCATGCAGGGCAGGCGGACGAGGAGGGAACGGACGGGCTGCGGCCGAAGGAAAGCCAGGAGAATTGGTCGGAAGACTTCGATGACATCCCTCCAGAGCTACTGGACGCAACTGTGGAGATCCTGGACTGTCTGGCCCAGCAGCCGGAGAATGGGAACGCCGTAAATCCGCGGAAGTGATCCTGGACTCCCGGAACAGTCAACCGATTTTTTATGATCGGTAAATTTCTTCTTGCCCTGGTTTCGTGCCGCACCGGGGTGCGGCGGTCCCATGGCGGGTTTTAAATCTTGAGCGAGGTGCTATTCCTGGTCCTTGCGGGACATGGGAAAGTCCACCTTGATCTTGAAGGTCTTCACGGCCGGCAGATTCAGGATTTTGATCCCGGTTTTGGCCGTGATCTCTGCCAGGGTCTCGCGGACCTTTTCCACGCTGGGCGCGATCATCGTGAACCAGACGTTGTACATGTGCTGGCGCAGATAGTTGTGGGTCACGCCGGGATGGCGGTTGACCTCGGCGGTGAAGAGATCCAGCTTGTCCTCCGGAACCCGGGCCGCGCAGAGGGTGCTGGTCCAGCCCAGCTTGCGGGACTGGAAATTTGCTCCGATGCGGCGGATGATGCCCTTGCCTTTCAATGCCCGGACCCTGGCCAAGGCCTCGGCCTCCGTCAATCCGAAGCGTTCGCCGATCCGGGCGTAGGGGCGGGAATCAATGGGAAAATCGGTCTGAATCAGGTCCAGAATTTTCTTGTCGACGGCGTCCATGGCTTAATCCGCTTTCCTTAATTTTTGGGGCTGGTAGGTGCACAAGGGTTCTTCGGCAAGATAGTGACCGTTCATGGTCATGGCCCGAGCCCGGCAGCCCGCGCAGACCTTGTGGTATTCACAGACCCCGCACTTGCCCTGATAGCTTTTCTGATCGCGAAATTCCAAAAACTGCTTCGATTTCTTCCAGATTTCCGGAAACGGCGTGTTCCGTACCTGTCCGCAATCCAATTCCAGATAGCCGCAGGGCTGGACCTGGCCGGTATGGGAGATGAAGCAGAATCCCGTTCCGCCGAGACAGCCCCGGCTGACCGCGTCCAGGCCGAAATTGTCCATGGTCACCGGTATGCCTTCCTCCTTGGCCCGTTGGCGCAGGATGCGCAGGTAATGCGGGGCGCAGGTGGCCTTGAGCTGCATCTTGGTGGTCTTGCGGAAATCGTAAAACCAGTTCAGGACCTCCTCGTATTCCTCACCGGTGATCACTTCCCGGCCCAGATTCGCGCCCCGGCCCGTTGGAACGAGCAAAAAGATGTGCCAGGCAACGGCACCCAGCTTTTCGGCGAGGTGGAAGATCTCCTTGAACTGGCCCAGGTTGTTCCGGGTCACGGTGGTGTTGATCTGGAAGGGCAGATCCACGGACTTCAAATGCTCGATGCCCCGCATGGCCGCGTCGAATGCGCCTTCCACGCCGCGGAATGCGTCATGGCTGGCGGCGTCCGGGCCGTCCAGGGAGATGCTGGCCCGCTGGATGCCGGAATCCTTCATCAGGCGCGCCGTTTCCGCGGTGACCAGGGTTCCGTTGGGCGCCATAACGCAGCGCAGACCCTTGGCGTCGGCATAGCGCACCAGCTCGAAAATATCCTTCCTCAGTAGAGGCTCGCCGCCGGTGAAAATAATGATCGGGTCGCCCACTTCGGGAAAGGTATCGATCAGCGCCTTGGCTTCCTCGGTGGAGAACTCCCCCGGGTAAGGCTCCATGTGCGCCTCGGCCCGGCAATGCTTGCAGGCCAGGTTGCAGGAGCGTGTCACCTCCCAGGCAATCAGGCGGCAGAGGGGAGAGCCGTCGTCCAAGGTCTTAGGCGCACCGGGATGGCCATGGGGATGGCCAATGGGCAGGTTGCCCGGATGTCCTGAAGGGCGTTCCGTGGGATGGCCTGATCCCTGAGTTGTTTGAGAACCGTCCAGTGATCGTTCATGATGATGTGGCGGTCCGGACTGGGGAGCTTTGGATTCTGGGTGCATAATGTACGGGTAGAAAAAATGAAGGTTAACGAAACTGCGCGGGAAGGACCGGCGGGCGCGGGATGCCGCTCACTCCAGCCATTCCAGCACGTTCTCGGTGAAGTAGGTCAGGATCAGATCCGCGCCGGCGCGTTTGATGCCGGTCAGGGTTTCCAGGACCACGGTCTTCTCATCGATCCAGCCGTTCAGGGCCGCGGCCTTGATCATGGCGTACTCGCCGCTGACCTGGTAGGCGGCCAGCGGAACGTCGGTGGTTTCGCGCAGGTCACGGAGAATGTCCAGGTAGGGCAGAGCCGGCTTGACCATCAGCATGTCGGCCCCCTCGTCAAGATCGGCCTGGGCTTCCCGGAAGGCTTCGCGGCGGTTGGCCGGATCCATCTGGTAGGTCTTGCGGTCGCCGAACTGGGGCGGGCTCTCCGCGGCCTCCCGAAAGGGGCCGTAGAAGCCGGATGCGTATTTCACGGCATAGCTCATGATCGGCAGATGCGTGAATCCCTGGCCGTCCAGAGCGTCGCGAATGGCTCCCACCCGGCCGTCCATCATGTCCGATGGGGCAACGATGTCCGCTCCGGCCCGGGCATGGGACAAGGCGACCTTGGCCAGCAGGTCCAGAGTCGGATCGTTGAGCACCTCTTCCCCGGAGATCAGGCCGCAGTGTCCGTGGTCGGTGTATTCGCAAAGGCAGACATCCGTGATCACGCACAGGTCCGGATAGGAACGTTTCAGCGCGGAAACGGCCCGCTGGACAATGCCGTTTTCCGCCCACCCCTGAGAGCCCGTAGCGTCCTTGGTCTTGGGGATGCCGAAAAGTATGCAGGCCGCAAGCCCCAGGTCCACGGCCCGCCCGACGCGCTCCACCAGCTTGTTCAGGCCAAGCTGGTTCTGTCCGGGCATTGCGCCGATGGGCTTGACGAAATTCGAGTCGTCAATATCCACGACAAAATACGGCTGGATCAGATCATGACGGGAGACGGCCGTCTCTCGGACAAGACCGCGCAATGTTGCGGTGCGCCGCAGGCGGCGTCCACGGTGGAAGGTCATTGTATGCTCGGTTGTTGGGATCGTGGGTTTCATCTCGGGACAAACAGCAAGGATTGCGTTCTTGCGGTTCCGGCTCACGCGATCGCAGGGCCTGAGATTTCCTCGTCCGTGAGGTAGCAGGCCGGGTCCGGGGCCCAGATGTCGCCGTGGAAAGCTTCGGAGCGGGCGCGGAAGTTGCCGCCGCAGACGCTCAGGAAGCGACATTCGCCGCAGCGTCCGGTGACGTGGGCCTTCTTGTCCTTGAGTTTGGCCAGGAGTTCAATGTTCGGGTCCATCCAGATTTCCGAAAAGGGGCGCTCCAGGACGTTGCCGAAGGTGTGGTTGCGCCAGAACTGGTCCGCATGAACCTGACCGTCCCAGGAAATGCAGCCGATGCCTCGCCCGGAGTTGTTGCCTTCGTTGAAGGAAAGCAGTTCCCGGACCTCTTCGGCCCGCTTGGGGTCTTCCTGGAGCAGGCGCAGATAGATCAAGGGGCCGTCGGCATGATTGTCCACGGTGAGGACTTCCTTGGGCAAGCCGGCGTCGAACATGGCTTTGGTCTGGTCAATGATCTGGTTGACCACGGCGCGGGTCTGCTCGTGATCCAGGTCCTCGTTGATCAGGTCCGAGCCGCGTCCGGAATAGACCAGATGGTAGAAGCAGATCCGGGGAATTTCCAGGTCGCGGACCAGATCGAACAGCACCGGAACTTCATCCACGTTGCGCTTGTTGATGGTGAAGCGTAGTCCGACCTTGAGGCCCTCGGCCTGACAGTTGGCAATGCCTTCCAGGGCCTTCTTGAAGGAGCCCGGCACGGCCCGAAAGCTGTCGTGCACCGCTTCGCCGCCGTCCAGCGAAATACCAACATAGGAAAGGCCGACTTCCTTGAGTTCGCGGGCCTTTTGCTTCGTGATCAGGGTGCCGTTGGTGGAGATGACGGCGCGCATGTCCTTGGATACGGCATAATGGGCCAGTTCGACCAGATCCTTGCGGACCAGAGGTTCGCCGCCGGAGAAAAGCATGACCGGCGAACCAAAGGCCGCCAGGTCGTCAATCATGGTCTTGGCCTGGGCCGTGGAGATTTCATCCACTCCGTCCGGGTCCACCGCCTTGGCATAGCAGTGCACGCACTTGAGGTTGCAACGCCTGGTCATGTTCCAGACCACGACCGGTTTCTTGTCCTGGGAAAACTGGAGTAGATGCGACGGCAGCTTGCCGGAATGCCGACCGTAGCGCAGGGCGTCGGAGGGTTCGATGGTACCGCAGTAAAGTTTGGATATGCCGATCATGTTTTCCTCATGTTCATAAATTGAGTGCAAAAAGGAGGTATATGTATGTCAAATTTTTCCGGAAGGCAAAGCTCAAATCTTGCTGGAGATAAGCTCGAGTCGTCGCCTTGACAAGGTTTGGGGGAGTTGAGAAATTTCGCTGTCGCATTCCGGACATGAGATCGAATATTTTATATGCAACTGCGGCGATAGTCCGCGCAACGGTTCAATGCTCCGAATGAGTGTGAGGCTGCATAAAATAAACCCAAGTCGGCCTCGAGTGAAATAGTCGCTTTCTGATTTGTAACATCTCGAACCCCAAACATACTCCCTGGATGGTTTACCCCGGATGAAATATCTCCCCTCTCAACTGCTCACCTTGCTGAACACGAAGCCGGCGAAAAGAGATTTGCGGGTTCTGGTAAAGTTCCTGCTGGTTCTCATTTTGCTGGTGACAACCTACACGATCCTTTTTCATGTGATCATGGTGCATTATGAAGGTCGAAACTACTCCTGGGTGACCGGCGTCTACTGGACCCTGGTAACGATGTCCACGCTGGGCTTTGGGGACATCGTTTTTCATACTGATCTGGGGATGCTCTTTTCGGTGACGGTCCTGCTCTCCGGGGTTGTGTTTCTTCTGGTGATGCTTCCGTTCACCTTTATTCAGTTTTTCTATGCGCCGTGGCTGGAATCCTACGCCAAATCGCGCACAATTCGTTCACTGCCCAAGGAGACGGAAGATCACGTGATCATCGTCGGCACGGATGCCGTTTGCCTGAGCCTGCCGCACAAGCTCAAGCAGCATCAGCGGGATTCTTTTCTGGTCGTCGGAGATCAACCACTTGCAATGGCTCTGCAAGATCAGGGTTACAAGGTCGTCCACGGCGACCTGGACGACGGCGAAACCTACAAACGGATTCAGGTTGACAAGGCCGCTCTGGTCGTTGTGAACAACAGCGAGGACAAAATCAACACCAATATCGTCTACACCCTGCGCGAGTTCTGTGAAACTCCCATCGTGACCAACGCCTCGGACGAGGATTCCGTGGACATCCTGCAACTGGCTGGCAGTTCGCAAGTCTATCAGTTCACCAAAATGCTTGGTCAATCCCTGGCGCGCAGAGTGCTTGGCGTGAGCATGCAGGCGAACATCATCGGCAGGTTCGATGAACTGCTGATTGCCGAAGTTCCGGCCATGCGCAGTTCCCTGGAAGGAAAAACCATTCTGGAGAGCCGACTGCGGGAACTGACCGGAATCACCGTTGCCGGAGTATGGGAACGCGGCCGTTTCAAGGTGCCGACCCCGGATACCCTGATTACATCTTCCACAGTGCTTGTGCTGGCCGGTTCGGAACAACAGCTGGCCGTGTATGACGAAATATTCGGAGGAAACTGGAAAAGCGAGGCCCAGGTGCTGATTCTCGGCGGAGGCAGGGTCGGGCGGGCCGCCGCGGATACTCTGAAATCGCGGGACGTGAACTACCGGATCGTGGAGAAGAATATCCGCGCCGTGCGAAGCGGTTCGGAAGAGTACATCCATGGCAGTGCGGCGGACCTGGATACCCTGCGCAAGGCGGGCATCGATACGGCCCCCTCAGTCATCGTGACCACCCACGACGACGACATGAACATTTATCTGACCATCTACTGTCGTCGTCTGCGGCCGGATATCCAGATCATCACCCGGGCCACGCTGGATCGCAACATTTCCAAACTGCACCGTGCAGGCGCCGACCTGGTGATGTCCTATGCCTCCCTCGGAAGAACCAGCATCACCAACTACCTGCTTCAGGACAATACATTGATGGTTTCCGAGGGATTGAACATCTTCAAGACCCCGGTTCCCAGGCAATTGACCGGAAAGACGCTGGAGCAAAGCCGGATCCGTCAAGAAACCGGCTGCAACGTGATCGCCATCGGCCGACAGGGCAAGCTGGACGTCAATCCCGCTCCAGGCAGCTCCATCGCGAAAGACTCCGAACTGATATTGATCGGCGATGCGGAGTCGGAACTCTGTTTCATGGATTTGTACAACAAGAAAAAGGATTGACCACAATGCGAACCCCGGCTCGTCAACCAGTACCAACCCGGTGCAGGAGTCGCTTCTAGTCGCGCAATGTCGCCGTCAGGCGGAGAGGTTTGCGGAGAAGATCCAGGGCGTCGAGGATGGAACGGCACACAACATCCGCCGCGTTCAGGGTCTGCGTGGCCGATCCTTCGTCCTGGAGCAGGGCGATGCCCAAGGCGGCCTTTTGCAGCATCAAGGCGTCATTGCGCCCGTTGCCCACGGCCACGCTGCCGGACGGTTTGAACGATTCCAGATAATCCGCCTTTGCCTTGGCCTGATCCATGTCCGGAATGATCAGCAAATCACAAGGCGTTTCCCCCAACTCTTCCCGCACGCTGCCGAAGGTGTCCGCCGTGAGGACATGGATTTCCAGGGATACGGCCAGTTCCTGCAACCGTTCCCGGACTCCGGGCAGAACTTTTCCGTCCAGGGCCAGGGTTCCGTTGTAGTCCAGAAACAGGTGGTCAAGGTGGAGTGTTTTCCAGCCGGGGATGTCTATGCTCAGCATGATGTTTTCTTAAAGGCATTGTTCAAGGTTCAATGATTTTCTCGGCTGATTGCAAATGCCTCGAAAAATTTCCTGGAGAGTTTTCTGGTCGATAAATTCGTGCAGCGGCTTGTCGATGTCATGCATGAAATCCGGTTTCTCATGATTTTCGCATATTGACGATTCCGAAAGCCGTTCCGCGGCCGGCTCCAAGGCCGGAACAACCTCCCCCGCGGCGAGATCCGGCCGGATCCCGGCATTGTTTCTGATCCAGTGATCCGTTTCGTTGTGCGTACCCAGAAACAGGATGACGAACAAGCCTTCCTTTTTTGTCAGCACCAGCCGGTATCCGCTGACCAGATTGAACTTGAAGCAGTTTTGGATCCTGGCGTCCCCGTATTGGGTCAGTTTGCTGCACAGTCTCTGATCCATTTGATCGCTGTCCGCCAATTCCTGGATGACGGCCTCGGCCTGACGCACGGCAATGCCGGCCCTACCTCCGGCCTTGCGCATTTTGTTCATTTTCTTGTGAAACTGTACCGGATCGTACACAATGGCCGCCATGCTCATACCCTCCACTACAAGAACACAAATGGTTCACAATCAATATAAACGATGTCTAGGTCGGTCATCCAGACGATAAGCGATATTAGAGGACGGAGGGATCGATGAGATCCCTCCGCTTTCATACGTGATATGCCGGGTCGAATTCCGGAACACGGCTCATGACGTGGTAGTGCCTACAGGATCTTGAACTCATGAACCTGGTTGGTCCTGGAGTCGATGACGTGCACGCCGCAGGCGATGCAGGGATCGAAGGAGTGCACGGTGCGCAAGAGTTCCACGGGGCGCTTCGGGTCGGCGATGGGCGTGTCGATCAGCGCCTCTTCCACCGGTCCGAGCTTGCCCTTGTCGCAACGCGGTCCCAGGTTCCAGGTGGATGGCACCACCAGTTGGAAGTTCTCGATCTTGCCGCCCTTGATCTTGATCCAGTGGCTCAGGGCGCCGCGGGAAACATCCGCAAAACCGACGCCTTCAGCTTCATCCGGCATTTCATGATCTACGACGAGCTTGGTGTTGCCGCTCTTCACATTTTCCACCAGTTCATCCAGCCAGTCTTCGTTCTTCTGGGCAACGGTCAGAGCCTTGATGCCGCGGGCCGCGGTCCGACCCAGGGTGGAATGCAGAGCCTCGGGGCCCACGCCGAGATGGTTGAGGACCATGTCCACGGCGGCCTTTGTCTCCGGATGTCCCTTGGCGTAAGCCACAAGCACGGAGGCCAGGGGGCCGACTTCCATGGGTTCGTCCATGTAACGGGGTGCTTTCGACCAGGAATAGCGCTGCTTGTCGTCCAGACTGGTATACTTGGGTTCGGTTACGCCGTCGTACGGATGGCGTGCCTGCGTGCCTTCGTACCAGCTGGCGGCCACATGTTCATAGATGGCGTTCGGATCAACCTTCTGAACGTTGGCCAGGTCGCGGTTCATGATCACCCCCGGAGGCAGCCAACGACTTTCCAGATCCCGTTCGTTCTTCGGGAACTCACCAAAGCTCAGGTAGTTCGTGCATCCGCCGATGCCGGCCCAGTCCTTGTAATAGGAGGCAATGGCCAACAAGTCCGGGATATAGACCTGTTCGATGAACTGGCGGGTCTCCCGGTACAGGCCGCGGTATTCCTCAAGGCGTTCCGGCCGCAGGGCATCGTAACAGGTCACGCCGCCGCTGATGGTGAACTGGGTGTGCGGTACCTTCCCGCCGAATACGGCCATGGCGCGGGAAGCCTTGATCTGAAAACCCAATGCTTCCAGATAATGGGCCGTGCCGATGAGATTCACCTCGGGCGGGAGATAGTAGGCCGGGTGGCCGCCCAGGAAGTCGGCATTGGTGAAGATTCCGAGTTGTCCCTGTTCGACGAAAGCCGCCAGTCTGGTCTGCACGGCCTTGAGGTCGTCGGCGGAAGTGGGGCGGGGGGAGATGTTGTTGGCGATCTTGGCGGCCTGGATCGGATCAGCTTGCAAGGCACTGGTCACATCCACCCAGTCCAGGGCATGCAGGACATAGAAATGGATGAGATGGTCGACCATGAACTGGGATGCGAGCACCAGATTCCGGATGAGCCTGGCATTGTCCGGGATTTCCACGCCCACGGCATCATCCAGGCAGCGGACGGATGCCAGGGCATGGGTGTAGGTGCAGACGCCGCAGGCGCGCTGCGTGAAGTGCTGCGCGTCTCGAGGGTCGCGTCCTTTAAGGATGGTTTCCAGTCCGCGGTACAACTGGGAGCTGGAACGGGCATTCACGACCTTGCCGTTGTCGACTTCCACTTCCAGACGCAAATGTCCCTCGATTCGGGTCAAGGGATCAACGACAATGGGTCCGGAATAGGTGCTTTGGGGTGTTGCCGCAACAACCGGCGCGGCTTGTGGCTTACAGCCTGACATATTTATGACCTCCCTCTTTTGTTGTTTGAATTATCAGAGACGAAGCTAAAAGTCGGCTCATAGAATGGGCTCAATTGATCCCAGAACTTCGGCTCGCTGCAACCGATGCACGGGTGACCGGCTTCCACGGGCCAGTTCGTCTCGTTGAATTTGATCTTGGGGCAGTTGTTGTACGTATCCGGACCCTTGCAGCCTACTTCGTACAGACACCAACCGTTTCGCGCCTCTTCGGAATCAAAGGACATGGCGAACTCGTAGTTGTAGAAGTGGTCCAGACGTTCGCACAGTTCGTGAACGGATTCGCCGAAGAACATTCGCGGACGGTTCAGGGAATCCAGCGCCGGCATGCCTTCGGTCAGCAAATGGACCACAGTGCCGACGAAGTTGTAAGGGTTGGGCGGACAGCCGGCCACGTTGATTGCCTGCACCGGCAGGTTGAGGTGTTTCATCAGTTCGTTTACGCCCATGGACTCAGTGGGATTGGGGTGAGCCGCCTGGATGCCGCCGAAGTTCGCGCATGCGCCGATGGCGATCACGGCCTTGGCCTTGGGCAGATATTTCTCGGCCATCTCCAGCATGGTATGTCCGCCGACCATGCCATAGACTCCATTGTCCTTGGTGGGGATGGCGCCTTCGACTACGGCGATGAATCCATGGGGCGAGGTTACGGCCTGATGCAGGGCGTCTTCCGCTGCGTCGCCGGCCGCGGCCATCAATGTTTCATGATAATCCATCGAGATGGTGTCCAGGAGCAGTTCGTCGATATAGGGGTTGACCGTACGAACCACGGCCATGGAGCAACCGGTGCATTCCGCAAAATGGAAGTAGACCACGGATGGCCTGCGAGGATTGGTGAGCGCCGCCGCCACCTGCTTGGCAAACGAGGCCTCCATGCCCATGACCGCAGCGACAGTAGCGCAAAACTTCATGAAATCTCGCCGATTCACGCCGCGGTTTTCGAGCCGTTCAACGGCTCCTTCCTTTGCCAAGCCGACACTGATTTTCATAATTTACCTCCGTCTAAAGAGTTGATCGAGTCTCACTCCAATTCCTGTATTGATAAATGACGATCTCTTGGAGCAAATATATGAGTTTACGAACACTGCGAGGCATTCGCCTAAATGATCCAGCAGTACGACTCGAGATGGGACATCCTTCCAACAATTGATCCAGGTTGGGAGTGGTCCCGCCCTGATGGCAAGGTTATCTTTTTGAGGACTTCAATGATTTGAAATATGAGGCCATAAGTTTGGACTTGTTAAATTTGTAACAAGTGACAAGATGATTTCGCGTAATACTCCACTTGTGCCATTTTCTGCGTAAATATTGTTTCTGGTTAAACTTATTTCACGCTGAAATGTCAAATAGATTAAATGAATGCATTCCCATGACCTTGATAGAGGATTTCTGTAGAACCGGACCGAACACCGCACCAATCAGAGGTCCCCGCAGTGTTCCGGGCAGTTGGGGGGGCGTAACCGTGTTCGGGGCAGGGGATTGCTATTGGGATATCTTTCAGCGAATATTATTTGTTTGACTACAATATTGACCGAATACGACGAGGAGACGAAATGGAAATTACATTGCACGTACAAGGCGTCCACAATTGTGAGGCGCTTGTTTTTTTTGCTTTTGAAAAGGAAGGCGAGATGATGCCCGCGTTCAAGACCTGGTTGGGCGAAAAGGGCGCGTGGCTGGCTGAGAATCCATTGTTGATCGGTTTTTCCGGGCGCAAGAAATCCGTGCGTTATTTTTTTTCTCCGACGGGCACCGAAAGTCCGATGGTGATTCTGGTGGGATTGGGCAAGCGTGATGTATTCATGGTTCGGGAACTGCGTCAGGCCGTTGCCGCGGCCATGGGCTGCGCCGCGGATCTGGAATTAAAGTGTCTTGGCCTGGATGTTGCCGTTCTGGCCGACACAGGGCTGGAAGCGACCCTGGCTGTGGAAGAGGCGATATGTGCCGTCGAAACGGCAGCCTACAAATTCGAAAGGCTGAAGACCAATGACAACGGCCCGAAAAAGAATCCCACGGAATTTCGACTCATTGCAGCGGCCGAATCAGAAGCGAATCTTCGCGGATCCATGGACAAGGCCAGGGCTGTCGGGATGGGGCTGCGTCTGACCCGCGACCTAGTGAACATGCCTTCCAATCTGGCTACGCCGGAGTATCTGGCGACAGCGGCCCGGGAAACGGCAAAGCGCCATGATTTCGGGATCGAGGTGCTCGAGGCGGATGAAATCGAGGCCCTGGGCATGGGTGCTTTTGCGGCTGTTTTTCAGGCCAGACGGGAACAAGCCCGGTTGATCATCCTGGATACGCATCCGGACCAGGGAGCAGAAAGCCAAAGCCGGACTGAAGCCGCGGAAGCGGACAAGCCCCTGGTGGTCATCGGCAAGGGCATCACTTTCGACACCGGCGGCATTTCCCTCAAACCCAGCCAGGGCATGGAGGAGATGAAGGGCGATATGGCCGGGGCCGCCGCGGTGATCGGTTTTTTTGAGGCCTACGGGCAATTGAAGTCCCGGCGGCGCGTGGTGGGGATCATTCCATGTACGGAAAACCTCACTGGTTCACGGGCCATCAAACCCGGAGAGGTGGTCAAGACCTTTTCCGGCAAGAGCGTGGAGATCGTGAACACGGATGCCGAGGGGCGGCTGCTGCTGTGTGATGTGTTGAGCTATGCCGGAAAATACGATCCGCACGGCATTGTGGACTTGGCCACTCTGACCGGCGCCATGGTCGTGGCCCTGGGACCGCAGATCGCCGGAGCATTCACCCCCCAGAAGTCTCTCTCCGCCCTGATCCGCGAAATCGGAGAGCGGGTCGGCGAACCCTGCTGGCCCATGCCGTTATGGGAAGGATATCAGGAGGAACTCAAGAGTGAAGTGGCGGATCTGAAGAACGTCGGCAGCCGGGAGGGCGGCGCCATCCATGCGGCCATGTTCCTGCAGCGCTTCGTTCCGAAGAACACGCCTTGGATTCACGTGGACATTGCCGGTCCGGCCTATTCAAAGAAGAAAACAGACTTGGGCATTTCCGGCGGCACCGGCTTCGGCGTGCGAACGCTGCTGGAACTGGTTCAGGAGTGGCCCGAGAATTTTATCGACGATGGAGAGCGGAGTTAACTTTGTCCGGTGAAATTCCGTTTGCCTTGCATCGCTAGAATTTTTGGTGAGGACCGCAAGATGCTTGCAACATGAAGGAGGTGAAAGCTAAGGTCGCGGTCATGCGGCCCCTGATTCTCGTCTCCGCGCCCTGGGCGCTGTACAACAGGCCTTCCATCCAGCTCGGGGCGCTCAAAGCCCATCTGCGGCAATGCTTTCCGGACCTGCCCGTTCGGGCCGAGCATTTTCATCTCCAGGCCGCGGCGCATATCGGTTATCCTTTGTATCAAGCCGTTTCGGAGCGGACCTGGATCGCGGAATGCGTTGCCGCGGCGCTGCTGTTTCCGGAGCAGGCTCCCCGCATCGAGCAGCTTTTCGCGCGGGAAAGCCGGCAGAGTAGGGTGGTGCGCCAGGCTGGACTGCCGTTATTGACCTCTGCTCTGGAAGATGCCTGTGATCGCTTCATCGACGGCATTTGCTGGGGTGACCATGGTCTGGCCGGGTTCAGCGTCTCCCTTTGTCAGTTGACCGCTTCCCTGTACCTGATCCGTCGCATCAAGGCGCGTTTTCCGGCCCTGACCGTGGTGGTGGGCGGCTCCACCTTTTCCGGGGAATCTTTTGAAACCCTGACCGGTCTGTTTCCGGAAATCAATCACTTGATCCGCGGAGAGGGCGAGACGGCTCTGGCCGATTTGGCGGATGCCGTGTGCCGCAACGGTGCGGCACCGGACGAAAGTCCCCTTGAACATCACCAGGTTTGTCAGATTCAGGATCTGGACAGCCTGCCCGCGCCGGATTTCGACGAATATTTCGCGTTGCTCCAAAGCCTGGCGCGGGAGAAGCGTTTCTTCCCCGTGCTGCCGGTGGAAGCCTCCAGGGGCTGCTGGTGGCAAAAAACCGTTGATGACTCGTCGGCACGGGGCTGCGCTTTCTGCAACCTGAATCTGCAGTGGCGGGGATATCGCGCCAAGTCGGCGGGAAAAATCGTCGCGGAGATCGAACACCTGAGCGACCGGCACAAGGTGCTGGCCTTCTCCTTCATGGACAATCTGCTGCCGCGCAAGGGAGCAGGGGAGCTGTTCGTCTCCCTGGCCGACAGCGGAAAGCAGTACCGGCTGTTCGGAGAGATCCGCGCGGATACGCCCGCGAACATGCTGGCGGCCATGCGCCGGGTCGGGATGCGGGAGCTGCAGGTGGGCGTCGAGGCGCTGAGCAGCAGGCTGCTGGCCAGGATGAACAAGGGCTCCAGCGCACTGGACAATATCGAGATGATGCGCCATTGCGAAGCTCTGGGCATGCATCACGGCGGCAATCTTTTGATGAGTTTTCCCGGCAGCACCGCTGAGGAGATCCGGGAGACCCTGGACAATCTGGAATATGCCGCGCATTTTCGCCCCCTGAAGCCGGTTTCCTTCTGGCTGGGCCTGGAGAGCCCGGTGTTTCAACGGCCCGATCAATACGGCATCCGGCTGACGGGCAATGATCCGCGCTGGAGCGCCCTGTTCCCGGCGTCCGTGATCGAGGGCATGCGGCTGATGATCCAGGGCTACTCCGGAAGTCGGGGAGCGCAGCGCAGGATGTGGGCGCCCGTGGCGGCCAGGGTGCAGCAATGGAGCAGGGAGTACGACATGCTGATGCGCGGACCTGATCCGGAACCGGTTCTGGGATATCAGGACGGCAGGGACTTCCTGATCATCACCCAGAGAAAGGCCCATGGCACAAGCGCGGTTCACCGCCTGCCCCAGGCCTCGCGCCAGGTCTATCTGTTCTGCCGCACCAGTCGATCCCGGGAGCAAATCCAGGCCCGGTTTCCCCGGTTGCCGGCGGACAAGCTGGAAAATTTTCTGCGCATGATGCTGGACAAGCGCCTGATGTTCGAGGAAGGTGATCGATTTCTCAGTCTGGCCGTGCCTTTGGAACGCGGGGCAGAAAGCCCTTTGTTCGAAGTGCCGTAATATCATTCACGTTGAGGATTGCTTTGGATACTTTTAAAATACTTGTTACCGGCGCCAACGGATTCGTGGGACGGGCTCTTTGTCCCGCGCTGCGTGCGCAGGGCCATGTGGTACGGGAGGCCGTTCGCGCCGAGGGCGGGACCGATCAGGTCGCGGTGGGCGAGATCGACGGACAAACCGATTGGTCTGAGGCTTTGCCGGAGATGGAAATCGTCGTGCACCTGGCGGGGCGGGCTCACATGACCGGGGACCGGGCCCAGGCGTTCAGCGCCTATCGCCGCGTCAACTTGGAAGGCACGGAGAACCTGGCCCGACAGGCCGCGAAACGTGGAGTTCGCCGCCTCGTTTTCGTCAGTTCGGTCAAGGTCAACGGCGAAGAAACCCATGGCCGACCCTTTACCGAAGACGATCCGTCCAACCCGGAGGACCCCTATGGGATCACCAAATGGGAGGCCGAACAGGCCCTGGCCGAGGTGGCCGCAGAGACCGGGCTGGAAACGACGGTGTTGCGTCCGCCTCTCGTGCACGGCCCCGGGGTGAAGGGCAATCTCTTGCGCCTGCTGCAGGGCATTCAACAGAATCGCCCATTTCCCCTGGGGGCGGTGGTGAACAAGCGCAGCCTGATCGGGGTGGACAATTTATGTTCCGCTCTATGCCTGTGCGTTGCCCATCCCGCAACCGGAACCTATCTCGTTTCGGATTCGGAATCGATTTCTTCTCCGGAACTTGTCCGCACTTTAGCCAAGGCCATGGGCCGTCAGGTTCGCCAGTTCGCCGTGCCGGTGCCCTTGATGGAACTGGCAGCCAAGGTCATCAAACGCAAATCGGAATTCCGCCGCCTGACCGGTTCCCTGGAGGTGGATGCGGGCAAGATCCAGCGCGAAATGGGCTGGTCCCCCTCCAAAAGCCTGCACGACGGACTGAATGACATGGTTCGGTGGTACATGGATTCCTGTTCGAACTAATCCAGCATGTTCCCGGCCGCCGAACATCTCCATCTTGCCCTGCTTCTGCTGATCGCTTTCGGCGTCAGTGCCGGGTTGACCGCCTGTCTGGGCGTCCTCACGCATCCGGATCTGCATTCTGGACGATTTCAGTGAACGCTCCCTGCATCATTCGCCAGTATCCCGGCCGGAGGCCTGACCACCCTCGGCAGCATAACGGAACAATTACTTTTTCCTCGAGATAAACGGAAATCTAACGTAACTATTCAGCACATCCTGGTCTATCGTCAGCACTGGATTCCGGCTTTGCCGGAATGACTTAGCTTAAGGATCATTTTCAGTCTTACCGGCGAAAGTCGGTATCCAAGTTGTTTTTTAATCATGCTGAATAGTTGCAATTTGACAAGGAAACATAATGAAACCATACGATTTCACGCTGGAAATGGCCGTGCGGGATTACGAATGCGACATGCAAGGGATCGTGAACAATGCCGTGTACCAGAATTATCTGGAACACGCCCGGCACGAGTGCATGAAAAAGGTGGGCATTGACTTCAAAAGCTACACCTTGATGGGCATCTATTTTGTCGTGGTTCGGGCGGAAATTGACTATAAAAGCGCCCTGACCAGCGGCGATGCCTTTGTCGTCGGCCTGAACCTGATCAAGGAAACACGGCTGCGCATGGTGTTTTACCAAGAGATACATCGCCTCTCGGACGACAAGCTGATCCTCAAGGCCAAGATAACCGCGACCGCTCTGAACCAGCAGGGCAAACCCGAAATTCCCAAGGAAGTGGACGCCATCCTCAAAAAACATTTTTTGGGAGCAATTGCACGGCAGTAGGCTTGGCTTGCGGTAACTATTCAAAAGAAATGTGGCAAGCATTGCCTGGATGCCCGCCATCGCAGGCATGATGTAATTGGAAAGATCTTCAGAAAAACTTTGTCTGAATTTGCATGACGTATTGATGTTCGGGAGGATACAGGCTGTGAGAGTGGAGGCGGTTAGGAGTCTCCAGCCGGGCGGCTTTTCACGAGTGTGGTCGCCGTGCGCCGTGCCTGGAGCTCTCGAACCTGCTGTTGATGGAGGTCGGCTTTGATGAGTTTCAGAAGCAGTTGGGCAAAGTAGGTTAGGTTGCGTTGCAGTTCTCCCAGACGGCTCAGAAAGTAGTTGTAGAAGAGGGTCGCCGGAATGGCCACCAGCAAGCCGACAATTGTCGTACCCAAAGCTTCGCCCAGCCCCTGCCCCACGACCATCAGGTTGGCGGCGCGACTCATGTTTCCGAAGCCCTGGAACGAGTGGAATATGCCCCATACCGTCCCGAACAGGCCCATCAAGGGTGCCGCATTGGCGCAGACGCCCAGAAACGCGGTAGGCCTGAAAGATTTTCCCGCCTGACGTCCCACCTCATCCCGGAGCGTGTGCCGCAAGTTGTCCAGGATGATTTGCGTCCGTTCCCCTTGCGGCAGACTCAGACCCCGCAGTTCCTGGTACTCGTCATACCCGGCTTGCGCGACCTTTCGGGTGACGGCGCCGGGAGTGGGGGTCAGATTCAGAAATGCGGTCTGGAGCTCCTTGGCCTCTTGCAGTGACT
Source organism: Desulfonatronum thiosulfatophilum (assembly GCF_900104215.1). Lineage (NCBI taxonomy): Bacteria > Pseudomonadati > Thermodesulfobacteriota > Desulfovibrionia > Desulfovibrionales > Desulfonatronaceae > Desulfonatronum > Desulfonatronum thiosulfatophilum. The sequence continues at coordinate 40,230 of NZ_FMXO01000008.1, forward strand.
CCGTATCTTCGGCAACAATCTTGAGCAACCGCCGGAACTGCATCAATTTGGCAAACGCCAACCCCCAGCAGATCACGGACATGGCCGCCAGAAGGATGTACATTACCTGAATAATGAGTGATGCGTTGAGAAATATCTGCAGGTAATTCGTGCCGGGCATTGGTGGGGACTCTCAAAAGGGGATAAGGTGTACCATCAGGTGGAGTCAGCATGTGCATGTCCGCGCTGGACTTTGCGGCGAACTTACCGGTCAAGCTTATGGAAATCAATCACGAATTGATTGCAGCTCAATACGACGGATCGTTGAAATAGTGACAATTTGTAACTGCTCAGCTCATTCGAGTAAAAGCGGACTGGATACCTGCCTTCGCGGGCATGACTGACCCGGAGACGGCTTTAGAAACAAGTCATCCCGGCGAAGGCGGGAATCCACATCTTGCCGTAAGCTTTTGAATGGTAACGCTCCAGTTCTCAAGCTGAGTAGTACGACAATTTTACCCTTGAACAAGGGAGGTCGTGATGACGAAGCAGCGTGTACTGGTCACCGGAGCAACGGGGTATATCGGTGGTCGACTAATCAAGAATCTTCTGGAACGGGGGCATGCCGTCACGGCCACGGCTCGTTCACTGGACAAGCTGAGTTGTCGACCCTGGGCCGGTCATGAGCTGGTTCGTCTGGTCAAGAGCGACGTCCTGGATCAGGCTTCCCTGGAACAGGCCATGCAGGATTGCACAGCGGCCTATTATCTCGTGCATTCCATGCAGCCGGGAACCCTGGATTATGCCGACAAGGACAGGACGGCCGCGGCGAACATGGCGCGAGCCGCGGAACGCCAGGGGCTGGAACGGATCATCTATCTGGGCGGGCTGGGCGACAAGGACGACAAGGAATTGAGCAAGCATCTGCGTTCCCGGCTTGAAGTGGCCAATGTCCTCAGCCAGGGCCGGGTTCCGGTAACCTTCTTCCGCGCGGCCCAGATCATCGGCGCGGGTAGCGCATCCTTCGAGATTCTCCGCTTTCTGACCGAACGTCTGCCGGTGATGATCACGCCGCGCTGGGTGCATACCGAATGTCAGCCCATCGCGGTCTCCAATGTCATCGAATATCTCGCGGGTTGCCTGGATCATCCACGCACGACCGGACAAACCTACGACATCGGAGGTCCGGACATCCTGACCTACAAGCAGATGTTCGAGCTCTACGCCCAGGTTGCCGGCCTGCCCAGACGAATCCTGATTCCGGTACCCTGGCTGACCCCGTACCTTTCATCCTTGTGGATCAACTTTGTTACGCCGATACCCACGGCCCTGGCCAAGCCCCTTGTCCTGGGGCTGCGCAACCGCGTGGTCTGTTCCGAAAATCGCATCCGGGAGATCATTCCCCAGGAACTTCTGACATGCAGGCAGGCCATCAACGTCGCTTTGCAAAAGGTGCAACAGCTGGACGTGGAAACCTGCTGGAGCGACGCCGGATTTAAGCCGCCTCCGGAATGGCTGGACTGCGGGGACGCGCCGTATGCCGGCGGAACGTTGCACGGCCTTTCCTATCACATCGATATCGCTGCCAGTCCCGAAGAAGTTTGGCCCGTGGTCTGCGCGCTGGGTGGAGAGACCGGCTGGTATTACGGCGACTACCTGTGGCGCCTGCGCGGATTCATGGACCGGATGGTCGGCGGCGTGGGGCTGCGCCGGGGCAGACGCCATCCCACTGAACTCCGGGTCGGCGACGCCCTGGATTTCTGGCGGGTGCTGCAACTGGAGCCGGAACGCCGGCTGCGTCTGCTGGCGGAAATGAAAGTTCCCGGTGAAGCGCTTCTGGACATTGAACTGCGTCCGGCAGGAACTGCCGGAGAACGGACAGAACTCATCCAGCGCTCGCGTTTTTTGCCCCATGGGCTATGGGGACTGGCCTACTGGTATGGAACATACCCTCTGCATGTCCTTATCTTCAAAGGCATGCTTCGTAAAATCGCTCACCAAACGGGTCGTCCGGCAGGCCCCGCAAAACTCATGGACGAGAAACCCACGACAAGCTGCGCCTTGCCCAGATAGTGATGATGGCGGTGTACCGCAAATGCCGCAAGGCATTCTCCCTCAACCAGGCTTGCGCTTTTTGCGGAATTTGGCCAGCCAGGCGTTGAGGCGCGGCTCCTGGCCCTGGAGTTTCGGTTCGTAGAATCGGAGCTGAACTTCCGGAGGCAGATAGTCCTGTTCCACCCATCCGTCCGGATAGGCATGCGGATACTTGTAGCCGCGACCGTACCCCCATTCCTTCTGCAAGGCCGTGGAGGCGTTGCGCAGGTGCATGGGCACGGGATGGGCGCCGTGGGTGCGGATTTCCTTCTGGGCGACCAGATAGGCCGCGTAGGTGGCGTTGCTCTTGGGAGCCAGGGCCAGATAGACCACGGTCTCGGCCAGGGGAATGAAACCTTCAGGCATGCCCACGAACTCCACGGCCTGCTGGCAGGAGACGGTCAGGGACAGGGCCTGGGGATCGGCCAGCCCGACATCCTCGGACGCGGACAGAATCAGGCGGCGACAAATGAAGCGGGGATCTTCGCCGCCTTCCAGAAGACAGGCGAGGTAGTACAATGCCGCATCCGGATCGCTGCCCCGGATGGACTTGATCAGTGCCGAGGCGAGTTCATAATGGGAATCGCCGTCCCGGTCTCCGCGCATCACCACTTCCGGCAGGGCCTGACGCAGCTTGTCCGCCGGCCATTTTTCCGGCGGCAGTTCCGCCGTCAACTCCAACAGATTGAACAGCGTTCTGGCATCACCGTTGGACAAACCGGCCAGAATCTCCAGGCTGGCGTCAGGAATGTCGACCCCAAGGCTTTGGGCTCCGCGTTTGGCCAGCACGGCCAACTCCCGACGTCCGAGTGGACGCAGGCGCAGGACGTGCATCCGGGAAAGCAGTTGCTTGGTTACGCTGAAAGAGGGATTTTCCGTGGTCGTTGCCAAGAGGGTGATTTCTCCGCTTTCCAGGATGGGCAAAAAGAAATCCTGCTGGGCCTTGGAGAAGCGGTGTAATTCATCCAGGACTAGAATTTCCACGTTTTCCAGCTTTTTGCGCAGATTCGCCAGCCCTACTTCCGGCGCGCTCAGGCGCAGATACGCCTGGTCGCGCGATGTCGCCAAGAGCAGGGCCAAGGTAGATTTGCCGCAGCCCGGGGGGCCGAACAGCAGCAGGCTCGGCATTCTTTTGGCCTGAAACAGGGCCTGCAGTCGGTCGCGAAGATGGTCCTGACCGACAAAGTCATCGAGAATGGTGGGCCGAATGGCCGCGGCCAATGGCTGACGATACGTCATGGCAGTTTGTCGGGGCTGCTGCCGGGAGAGTCTGGTGCTGCCCGACTGGGGTCATCAGCGTCCTGGTCCCTGGAATGGTCGTCGCGGGGCGAGTCTTGATCGACTTCAATCTCCAGGTCCGGAAGAATGGCGTCAAGTTCGTCAAAGTCATAGACGATGTCTTCGTGGTTCAGAACTTCTAAGGTATCCGGGGACGTATCGGTGGAATCGGTTTGAGGATCCTGCCGACTGGAGTTTGAGGTGACATCACCGGAGAGAATGTCCTCGGGCAACTCGATTTCCCAGATTGGCATCTCTGCTTCCACTGATTCCCGTGAAGCGGATTCCTCCGACTTGTCTTCTGAAAATTCAGCGGCATGCTCCGCAAATATTGCATCCGCATTCAGGTCCACGGGCAGGTACAAGTCATCGTTCGCGATGTCCGATTCGGCTTCGGACGTGGGGGGACCGGTCTGCGGCACGGACTCAGGGTCAAGATAGGGAAGGCCGTCCGCGGACAAGTCCGACTCCAGTTCCACCATGTCCGGATGCTCGGGCAGGTCAAGTCTGAGTTCGGTTGGGGAGTCTGTCCGAGGAACCGTCGGCGCTTCAAGACTGTCGAGGGAGGCGGATGGTACAGGTTTGTCTGAAGAAGGGTCCCCGGGACCGGGAAACCATTCAAAGCCGGAGGACTGCAGCCACGTCAGGTTCAATGTCGAGCGGATCTGCTGCCAATCGTACCGGCAGTTCGGGCAGGTGGAGAGGTGGTCGAAGCTGGTGTATTTGCATTTTGGACAATACATGATTCTACCTTTGTATATGAAAACGACATGAACGTTCCGCTTTCCGTTGAGCGCCGCGTTGTGAACAAGTCATGAACCTGTGCATTCCAGAGCGTTATGAGGCTCAGAACCCATAGCTCCAGCGAGAAATCCGCGCTACTGATTCGCCCAGTAGCACAGCCCCAGGCAGAGCAGGGCGGCTGTTTCCCAACGCAAAACGGACCGCCCAAGTGAAAGCGGATCAAAACCGGCCTGGATGAAAACATGGGCCTCTTCATCCGTCAATCCGCCTTCCGGCCCGAGAACGATGATGGTCCGTCCAGTGGCCGGAAGCAGGCCGGGATTGAAAAGGCGTTCCCTGGCGACATGTTCCCAAAGCAGCAGTTTTCCCGGGCTTGATCCGAATTGCCGCACCAGTTCCGTTGCCCCTCCGGATGCAATGCCCAGAAAGGGCAGACGGGCGTTGCCGCATTGCTTGGCCGCGGCCACGAGCTGGGCTGACCAGGATTCCTTGGGAATGTCCGGCGCCCGCCCCTGGCTCCGCTCGGCCTGCCAGAAAACAATTCCCGACGCTTCAAGTTCCACCGCCTTTTCCAAAAGCCAGCCGCGCCGTGCGGTCTTGTTCCAACCCAGGGCCAGAATGATTTCCCGTTCCCGGGGAGGCCTGGTTTGCTCAGAGATCAGGTCAAGATAGGCCGCTTTGCGTTCCAGGCGTTGAATCGCAAAGATGCCGCTACGACCGCACCCATCAATCGCGCGGATCGTGTCGCCGGGGCGCGCGCGGAGCACCTTGAGCAGGTGGTGGGCTTCGGAACCTTCCAGAACAAAGGGCTCCCGCCATTGATCCGGGGGCAGGTATAGGGATTTCAATGACGTCAAGCCGGATTATTGGAGTTTGATCCGGGCCGTGCCGTTCTTGTAAAAGGGCAGGGCGGACAGGCGTGCGCTGAGCTCCGTCTTGCCGGTCCGAACGCTGAAGTGCTCCTCCCGCTCGAACTCCTGGCCGATGTAGGCCAGGGCAATGCCGTGGCCGAGGGACGGAGCAAAGCTGCCGCTGGTGATTCGACCTGCCTTGCGCCCGTCCGTTGTAAAAACTTCGTCATCGTGGCGCGCGCTGCGCCGACCGGGAACAAGAAGCGGAGTCAGTCGCTCTCGGACCGCGGATTGACGGTCCTTGCCGACGTAGGGAGCAGGGGAGGTGAGCAGGGCCTCGTAGCCGGCCTCGGCCGGAGTATGGTTCTCGTCCAGATCCTGGCCGTACAGGGGCAGCCCCATTTCCAGGCGCAAAGTGTCCCTGGCGCCCAGACCGGCCGGACGAACCATGTCGTCTTGCAGGCAGGCTTCCCAAAAAGCCTGGGCCAAAGTGTGCGGCAGGTAAATTTCGTAACCCAGTTCACCAGTGTAGCCTGTTCGGCTGACCAGGATCGGTTCATTCCGGAAGGTGGTCCGGCGAAACGAAAAGTAGGCCAAGTCCCGCCAGTTTTCCGGAAGAACGCCGCTCAGCACGTCCACGGAAAGAGGACCCTGCAGATCAATTTTCGCGGTCCCTGCTGAAATGTCCTCCAGAGCCACGGTGCCCGGCAACCTGCCGGCGATCCATTCCCGATCATGGTCGATTCGGGCCGCATTGACCACGAGCATGAATGTTTCCTGATCCAGGCGGTAGATGATCAGGTCGTCCAGGACGCCGCCGGCATGATTGAGCAGGAAGCCGTATCTGGATTTGCCCTGTTTCAGTGTTTGCAGGTTATGGGTCACGACGCGCTCCAGGGCTTCAGGAGTGTTCTTGCCGGAAACGAGGAACTCCCCCATGTGGCTGATGTCGAACAACGACGCCCTGGTCCGTGTCTGTTCGTGCTCGATCAGAATGCCCTCGTACTGAACGGGCATTTCCCATCCGGCAAAAGGGACCATCCTCGCCTTGTGCGCGACGTGCCATGCATGAAGCGGTGTTTGGTGCATCACTTGTCTTTCTCACTTTGGACTGAATTCGCTTGTCGGAACTCCGGCCGTTGTTTGCGGATGTCTTTCAGCTCGTCCACCAATCCCACCAGTCGTCGGTACTGGGTCTTTACCTTTAGTCCGTACCTGCCGGGCCGGTCGTCATCAAGTTGGACATATCGTTTGTTGAGATAGGAATTGCGCAGAACCTTCTCGCATTGGTCGATGACCCGTTCCATCAAGCCGTCAAAATATGGATGAATCTCGAACTTGAAGTCATTGAGAAGTTCATTCATTTGCTGGAGCATGTCCAGCCAGGAAAGAGGCGTTCCCTTGCGGGAGCGACGGGTCAGGTCTTCGAGTATCCGCACCTTGCGTGCTTGGCGAATATAGGAATATTTGGACCAGACATCGTTGTACAGCCTTGGATGGCTTTTGAACGTGTCCAGGTGTTCAGGCTGAAAGATGTACCCGTCCAGAACCTTGACCACGCCGGAATAGAATTCGTCGCCGTAGCCGATGATTCTGCGTTGATGCTTGGAAAGCCAAGCATAAAGGAATTTGAGTCGTTTTTCATGAGTGTCGGTGTTGCTGACAACCTCCGATTTTTTGAAACGAATCGACCCGATGTATTCCCCCTTGACGATGTCGTTGAGCTTGAGAAGCATGTTCGAAATATCCTTGATCACATTGGCTTCACAACAGACTTCGCCGGTCAGGGGGTGGATGATTTCCTGCCGAAGAACCGAAAGCGCCCGGTCCTGCCGGACGTTGTTCTTGTCGTAGCGATGCTGGCGATAAGTCACCCGCAGGACCACGACGTTGTTTTGCGAGTCGACGAAAGCGCCTAGACGGCTGAGATGGTCGATCAGGTCGAGCTGGTCCGAATCGATGCGCACCAGGGCGATTTTCTCTACTTGCGGATAAGGATTGGCATGGGAGTTCTTGTACAAGGTGGTGATGGTGCGATCCGATTGACCCAGCACGCGGACCAGGAATTCCTCGCTCAGCTTGTACAGACGGCGGGCGAACAGGGCGGATGAGGTTCGACGCTCGGAAACGATGGAAAAGCCGTAAAGTTCCATCAGGAATTGATAGACAAAATTTCTGTTCAACTCATAACAGCGGTTGCTGCCCACCTTGAACATGCCGATCCGCAGGCCGAAGCGCTTGAGTTCCGTATCCAGATCAGAAGGAAAAGAGGCGTTGACTCCTGAAAAGACAAAAGGCCCCGAGGGGATGGTGGAAAAAACGTGTCCGCGTTCCATGTGCAGCAGGAATGAGAGCACGCGGGGATAATGCTCCAGTGCGGTCAGGTCCCGTTCGGAAAAGTAATACTGAAACTCATCATGCATCTGTCTGGGCAGTCGATTCTGGAAGGCCAGCTGGTTCTGGTGCAGAATGTGGGTTTCCAGTGGACAAATGGAGGAATCTTCCTGATCCAGATACTCGAAAGGCGAGTGCAGGATGTCGAACTGGAAAATTTCCTGAAAGTAGGAGAGGGGCCGTGCCAGGGCCACAAGGCTGAATCCGGGCAAGTGCCGGTACTCGAAGATGTCCAGGTCGAAGGAGGGCAAAAGTTCCCGCGCTTCGACAAGCGGATAGTTCGCCGTTTCAAAGTAGGGCTTGATCAGGCAGTACTTGATATGCACCATGTCCAAAAACCGGCGCAGCTCAGGCAGCGAGGACAGCTCCGGCATTTCCTTGAGAGCCCAGGGATCCTGCCAGATCATGTCCTTGACCTGTGAAAAAGCTTGTTCCCAGGTAATGCTCATGGATCAGTCGGATTCATTACATGTCGTACGGATCATACTACAGTCGCTCCACGCTCGGATAATTGCGTTGTAACTATCTAATTTTCGAAGAAAAAACAACACCTTTTTTCTTGGAGTTGCTAAAAACATCTGTCATGCATGGGTTCCCATGTCCGTCATGAAAAACTTCTGAATAGGGTGTTGGAAAGCCTGCGAAACAGTACTTTATCAACAGGCTGTTAGCGGTTACAAGCAAAGGCGCGGATCAGAAGATGATTGGGTTATTTGCCTGGATGATTCGAGATGTACCCAATACTTCGTTGGTCATGCCAAACCAACTTTTGGCCGACCATGCAAGACGTGCCGCATTGGGGGCGGCGTTCAAGGGGAAAGAGGCAACGCCAAGTGTAATTGAGCATGCACAGATACCCGTAGCATTTAAAGTGTTACATGAGCTTTGATATATATGCGCAGAATTTTGTATGAAACCCTGGCTGCTTTAGGTCAAAATGCGGATTTTCCTCGTGTTCAAACCCTGGGGGTCGGCATTGGAAAGTTGATTTGGAACGTAGTGCCGTCGAGACGGAAGCTGGCCGTGGCCGCCATTAGCGAACGGCTTGGCCTGGATGCCCCTCAGGCTACTGCCTTGGCCCGCTCAAGTTTCCAGCATAATGGACGCTCATTTTTGGAAATATTTCTGAGTCGGAAGGTGGACTGGAGGTTTGTCCGGGATCGGCTGCTTGTGGATGACCCGGCGCACATGCAACGCACGTTCAACCTTTTGCGGGACAGGGCATGCGTGATAACGTCTGCTCATATGGGAGGGTGGGAGATGCTCGCGGGTCTGTTGCACCTCCTGGCGCCGCAACAGCATTGCCAGGTAGTCGTCAAAGCCACGCACGACAGGGATTTGTACGCTTTGATCAAACGATTGCGCGGCCATTCCACCGTTCACATCGTAGAGCATGAACAGGCCGTGCAAAAGGTCTTGCGCAATCTCAGAAAGCCTGGAACCAGCGCCTTTCTCGTGGACCATAACTGCCGGCGCGAAGAAGCGGTTTTCCTCCCTTTTCTGGGTCGGATGGCCGCGGTCAACGTCGGTCCGGCCTTGTTGGCATTGCGTGGTAAGGCATTGGTAATGCCTGTATTTTTATTACGGGAAGATCCGGACAGGTACCGGCTTATTTACCAAGAACCGCTGGATGCCGGACAACTTCCGGGAGATCGACACGAAAAGATACACACGCTGGCATCATTTTATACCAAGGCTGTTGAGCGGGTCGTGCTCCAGTACCCTGAACAATGGTTCTGGATGCATCGTCGCTGGAAAACCCGACCGGGGGAGGAATTGGCAGGGTAGTATGTCGCCTGATGAAGTTTGGGCAGGAATCTTCATGTAAAAAACCGCCTCTTGATAAAAGTTTACATAATTTACATTATGAGGCTAATATATAATACTCTTAATTAATTATTCATTCAAGAAAAATGGCATCCACGGGACCGCTACAGCCCGTATTCCGGAACATTCACGCATGAATGCTCCTCTTTCGAAAAAAAAAGCCGCCCTGCATTCCGGGCGGCTTTTGAAAACTTGAGTTCACTGTCGAGTGCAGATCATTTTGCATCCGGCTCTGTGCGTCAATGGCCTGGACTGCAAAACGCGATCGGGGATCGGTTATTTTGCTTCCAGTTTCTTCAGATAGGAATCCCTGCACTCATAACTGCAAAAACAATGGACGTTGTCACCTTCCTTGATCCGGATGTCACTGCCCACCGGCACATAGGTGCCGCATACGGGATCCTTGGTCATCACTCCGGTCGCGGCCAGGTTTTCGTGTTCTTTATCCTTGACTTCCTTCTTTTTTTTGAGATCTCCGGTAAGGAGCTTGTACAGGATGAAAATGGCTGCGATAAATATCAAAAACTTGAGCATACGCTCTCCTTATACCCCGTGATCGTTCAAGTTCCGATTCGGGTTTTGGTAATTTGGTAATAATGATCGATGAAAAACCTCTTCATGATCGCCCTCAGTCATTCGATGACTGATATATCAAGTTTCCTCGTACCTGGAACGTAATGGCGTTCAGGGCGGCTTGGATGGGAGTGCCGTTGGGGAAGGTCAGGGTCGGTGCGATGTCTTGGAGGGGGACGAGAATGAAGGCTCTTTCCATGATCCGCGGATGCGGCAGGGTCAGGACCGGTGAATTGTGGCGTTGATCTCCAAAAAGGAGCAGGTCCAGATCAATAATTCTGGGACCTTTGTCCTTTTTCCGGACCCTGCCCATCTGTTTCTCGATTTCCAGCATCGTCTCCAGCAATTCTACAGCAGTCCATGCCGGACCGCAATCAAGCCGTAAAATTTGATTGGCAAACCAGGGCTGGTCTCGGATATTCTGGGGTTCGGTTTTGTAAATGGGTGAACATGGTCCGAGCCGGACCTCGGGCAGGTTTGCCAAGGCAATTCGCGCCCGTTGAAGATTGGCTTCCGGATCGCCTTGGTTTGATCCGAGGCTGATGTATCCGGGGTGGGACTGCATCCAAAGGTCGTCGGCCATGGGCAAAACCTTTTTCATGAAAAACGGGCAGGCGTGATGCCTGCCCGGAATGTGGCGACAGGAAGGGAATCATCCCCCCTTCTTTCTGTGATTGAGCAAGTTTCGGCCTCTACCCCGTCCTTACAGCTTGGCGATCCGGCCCAGTGCCTCGCGCAACCGATCCTCGCCCACGGTGAGGGCGATGCGGAAGTACCCTTCTCCAGGCGCGCCGAACCCATTGCCCGGCGTGACCACGACTCCGGTTTCCTGGAGCACCTTGGTGACAAAGCCAGCGGAATCCAAGCCCTTGGGCACCTTGGTCCAGATGTAGAACGTGGCTTCGGGCGAACGGCAATCCAGGCCGATCTTGCACAATTCCGCAACGGCGACATCCCTTCGGCCTTTGTAGATGTCCCGCATTTCCTGCGCAAAGGATTCGCCCTTTTCCAGGGCGGTGATCCCGGCTTCCTGAACAGCCTGAAAAATTCCGGAATCGATGTTGCTCTTGATTTTTCCCAGACCCTGGACCAACTCTGCGTTGCCCACGGCCATGCCGACACGCCATCCGGTCATGTTGTAGGTTTTGGACAGGGAGTGGAACTCGATGGCCACGTCCATGGCTCCGGGAATTTCCAGGATGCTCAACGGCTTGTTGGCGGAATTGTAGTACATTTCCGAGTAGGCGGCATCATGCACCAGGATGGTGTTGTATTCCTTCGCCTTGGCGATCAACTGCTCGTAGAAGCTTCGAGGCGCCATGGCGGATGTGGGATTGTTCGGATAGTTCAGGAAGAAGATCTTTGCCTTTTTCCAGATATCCGGAGAAATGGCCTCCAGATCGGGCAGAAAATCATTGTCCTCGGTCAAAGGCGCGAAATAGATCTCCCCGCCTGCGAACATTGTGGCGATGGGATAAACCGGATAATTGGGGGTGCTGGTGATGACCAGATCCCCGGGATCCACATAAGCCAGGGGAAAATGGGCCAGTCCCTCTTTTGAACCGATCAGGCTGAGCACCTGGGCCTTGGGATCGAGACGAACGCCGAATCGGGTATCATACCATTTCGCCACGCATTCCCGGAAGGTGTTCATTCCGGAATAGGAAGGGTACCGATGATTTTCGCCCTTGGTAATGGCCTTGTTCATGGACTCAATGATGAAGTCCGGAGTCGGCAGGTCCGGGTCCCCTACTCCAAGATCAATAATATCGACGCCCTTCGCCTTGACTTCGTTCTTGACTCGATCGATTTCCGCGAACAGATAGGGCGGCAATTGCGCTAAACGCTGAGCCGGCTTGAAATTCGGCATGTGTGTGGACTCCTTGAATGCTAAACGTAATGAAACGAACTCCTTGCCACTGGGGCTGAGGAGAACATGAAATCTTCCCCGTGAGCAAATCAATGCAGCTCAACGCCAACATGCTGATTAAAAAGACTTGCCGTGTAAGTCAAATCCTGTGTCCCAAGGCCGAGAAATCACGGCCGGATGGATCGCGGACGACGAGTTGCATGACCGAATCCGAAAATCATGTCGCGACCTGACGCCTTTGCCCTGCACCCCTGGATGGACCGCTTTCTGGAGTACATCCTCGTGGAAAAAGGCCTTGCGGAAAACAGCGTGGCCGCCTACACCATGGATCTTGAGTCGTTGCAACGGTTCCTGATCCGCGAAAACATCGCCTTGGAGGAATTCTCTTCTCAGAGCGCCCTGCTCTATCTGCTGCATCTCCGGCAGTCCGGCTTGCAGAACCGTTCACTGGCCAGGCATCTGGCCACGTTGCGCGGCCTGTTCGCCTTCCTGGTCCGAGAGCGGTTGATGCACGACAATCCGCTGGAGAAGCTGGAAAACCCCAAGCTGCCCCGACACCTTCCGGACGTGCTTAATCGAGAGGAAGTAACCGAATTGCTGGCCCGGCCCAACGTCCACGACAAGCTGGGCTTCCGGGATCGGACCATGCTTGAGCTGCTCTACGCTTCCGGCTTGCGTGTCTCCGAGCTGATCACCCTGCGCCCTCTGGACGTGGATCTGCAGACCGGCCTGCTGCGGGTTTTCGGCAAGGGGCGCAAGGAACGGGTCACGCCGATGCACGATACGGCTCGAAACCTGCTCGAAATTTACATCCAGTCCTGGCGTCCGGCCTTTCTTCCGAAATCGGACTTCCTTTTTCTGAACCGTTCAGGCAAAGGTCTGACAAGGCAAGGCGTCTGGAAACTGATCAAGACATACGCGCGCAAAGCCGGCATCCGGCAGCCCATATCCCCGCATACCCTGCGCCATTCATTTGCCACGCATCTGCTGGAAGGCGGGGCTGACTTGCGCACCGTGCAGATTCTGCTCGGTCACGCCGACATCCTGGCCACGGAGATCTACACCCATGTCCAATCATCGCGCCTGAAAAGCCAGCACTTTCAACATCATCCTCGCGGTGGCCAGGAAAGCGCAAACGCCGATGAACCGCCGGAAAAGGATCATTCGTGACCATATGCAACACCGGCGGCATCCAATCGCCTTACTCCTCAACCAATGAAGCCTTTTCAGCCTCCAGCAACAGCACCCCCAATGCCCTTATCCACGCCTAAGACCCTGATCACGGCCCACAACAACGCGGATTTCGACGCGTTAGCGGCCATGGTGGCCGCGGGAAAACTATATCCGGACGCGGCGCTGGTCTTTCCCGGCAGCCAGGAAAAGAACCTTCGCAATTTCTTCATCCAGAGCGCGACCTACCTTTTCAACTTCCAGTCCATGAAGGAGATCGACGCTTCCGCCGTGGAACTGCTGGTGGTGGTGGACACGCGCCAGCGTTCGCGCCTGGATCATGTGCGCGCCGTCCTGGATCAGCCCGGCCTCGTCATTCATGCTTACGACCATCATCCCGACTCGGATGAGGATTTGCCCGCTGACAAAAACGTAGTCCTGCCCTGGGGCTCGACCACGGCCATCCTGGTTCGGGAAATCCGAGACCGCTCCATTTCCGTAAGCCCGGACGAGGCGACGATCATGGGGCTGGGCATCTACGAGGATACCGGCGCCTTCACCTTTTCCTCGACGACCACCCACGACTTTGACGCCGCATCCTGGCTGCTGGCCCAGGGCATGGATCTGAACACGGTTTCCGATCTCATCACCCGGGACCTGAGCGCTGAGCAAGTCCATCTTCTGCACACCATGCTGGGGTCGGCCACCATTCACGACATCAACGGCATTGAGGTGGTGATCACCGAAGTCAGCATCGATGAATACGTGGGCGACTTTGCCGTTCTCGTGCACAAGCTCGTGGACATGCAGAACATCCGCGTACTTTTCGCTCTGGCCCGCATGAACGACCGGGTGCATCTGATCGCCCGCAGCCGCCGTCCGGAAGTGGACACGGGACGGATCTGCGGCTTTTTCGGCGGCGGCGGGCACGTCTACGCCGCCTCGGCCACCATCAAGGATCGCACGCTGTCCGAGATCAAGGAAGAGCTGTTCGCCCTGCTCTACTCGCATATCAATCCGCAAATCCTGGTTCGCGACTTCATGTCCAAGCCCGCGGTCACCGTTCCTGAAGGCACGACCCTGATCCAGGCCACGGAGATCATGACCCGCTACGGATTGAAGGCCATTCCGGTGGTTCGCGAAGACGGGGCCTGCGTCGGCATTCTGGAGCACCAACTGTCGGACCGCGCCGTCGGCCATGGATTGGGGCAGCTTGTGGTGGAAGAATACATGCAGCGGGATGTGGCCATGGTTTCGCCGGAGGACGATCTCTACGCGGTCATGGAGATCATCCTGGGCTTGAAGCAGCGCCTTGTTCCGGTGGCTCAAAACGGACAGGTCATCGCGGTGATCACCCGCACCGATCTGATCACGATCTTCATCCAGGAATCGGCCCGGATACCGGAATTTCTGCTCCCGGAACGCAGAAACGAGCGCAACATCAAGAACATGCTCAGGTCGCGGCTGGCGGCGGACATATTCCGCCTCCTGGAGCAGGCGGGGGCCCTGGGCCGAGAAATGGGGGTCAGCGTTTACGCCGTGGGCGGTTTCGTCCGGGACATCCTGCTGGACCGGCCGAACCTGGACATCGATCTGGTGGTGGAAGGCGACGGCATCGAATTCGCCCAGGTACTCAGCCGCAAGCTGGGGGGGCGCATCCGGATGCACAAAAAATTCCAGACCGCCGTGGTCATCCTTCCGGACGGCCAGAAGGTGGACGTGGCCACGGCCCGGCTGGAATACTACCAGTACCCCACCGCCCTGCCCACGGTGGAGCTTTCCTCCATCAAGATGGACCTGTACCGGCGCGACTTCAGCATCAACGCCCTGGCCGTGCGCCTGAGCCCGGACCAGTTCGGGAACCTGGTGGACTTCTTTTCCGCCCAGAAGGACATCAAGGAGCGCAACATCCGCGTGCTGCACTCCCTGAGCTTTGTGGAGGATCCGACCCGCATCCTGCGAGCCATCCGGTTCGAACAGCGCTTTAATTTCCGTATGGACCGCCAGACCGAACGATTGATCAAGAACGCCCTGAATCTGAACCTGTTTCAGAAACTGTCCGGAGGACGCCTTTTTCATGAACTGTATCTGATAATGGAGGAAAAGGAGGTGCTTGCCTGTTTTCGGCGCATGGACTCCTTTAATCTCCTACAGGTTCTGCATCCCCTCCTGAAGCTATCCGATCAACTGGAAAGCATCCTGAGCGAAGTGGAACGCGTCCTGAACTGGTATCGCCTGCTTTATCTTGAGCCGAATGTTCTGTCATGGAAGGTATTTATGCTGGGATTGGCTTCGAGCCTAGATGATGCCCAGTTCCAAATCCTCATGCGTCGCTTGAACTTTTCGGATAAGGATGAACGCTATTTCCTGGCCGTGCGCGAAGGACTGGCCGAGACGATTCAACAACTGCATCAATGGCAGGGACGGGCCGGCTCCCTGAGCGAATTGTTTTTCATCCTCGATCCCCTACCCCTGGAGTCCATCCTTTATTTGATGGCCCGCAGTCAGAAGGAGGAGATGCGGCGACACATTTCCCTGTTCCTGACGCAACTCAAAACCCAGAAGGTTTCCGTGACCGGGAAGGACCTTAAAGCCATGAGACTTTCCCCCGGTCCCGTCTATTCCGAGGTGCTGCGCACTCTGCATGCGGCCATGATCGACGGCAAAGCCGTTGACCGGAACAGCCAACTGATCCTGGCCGGCGAACTGGTGGCGCGGATCAAGGCCCGCGAAGCCGCTGACCAGGTTCAGGAGGTGTCGCCCAAGTCGGGATAATTTTTTCTTGATTTACAACATTTACGATATCACCTCAGACTTGATGCTCTTGCAATCGGTATCGAAATCGAAATCGAGAGACTTATCATGTGATAGTGATGCTGTGATGAGGAACAATTATTAGGATTTCGATTGCGATTCCGATATCGATTGCGATTTCGATATCGATTGCGATTTCGATTGCGAGAGATAAGACCGAGAACAAAATGTCCTTTTGCGTTCCTTTTGCCCAGGTTCTTGACCTGGAAAGGGCAACAATTTACAGGCACATGGTGTGGAAGGTGTTGTTTTCTTGTTCAATGATTTTTATTCAGCAACAAACGGAGGTTTTTAAGAATGGTGAAACGACTGTTGATGACGGCCTTGATTCTCGTGGCCATGAGTTCCACGGCCTGGGCCCAGCGGACCCTTGTGTTTGCTTCCGACTGCACATGGCCCCCCATGGAAATGATGAGCGAGGCCGGTGAGTGCGTCGGCTTTGGTCCCGACCTGGTCAATGCCATGGCCCGGGTGGGGGGATTTGACGTGAAGATCCAGAATACCGCCTGGGACGGGATTTTTGCCGGTCTGGCCATGGGCCGGTACGATGCCATTTCCTCTTCCGTGTCCATCACCGAAGAGCGCAGGAAAGCCATGGACTTCTCCGACCCCTATTTTGAGGTCAAGCAAGGCGTCGTGGTCCAGCAAGATTCTCCCATCAAATCGGAGGAAGATCTGGCCGGTAAGACCGTGGGCGCCCAGATCGGCACCACCGGATACTTTGCCGCCATGCGCATTGCCGGAAACAACGCCAAGAGCTACGATGAAATCGGACTGGCCGTCATCGACCTGGCCAACGGCCGGATCGACGCCGCCATTGCCGACGACGCGGTCGCCGCTGATTACGCCTTGACCCATCCGGAGCTGTCCAAGAGTCTGAAGTTGGCCTTCCTGATCGAGCCGGATGAACCCGAATATCTCGGCTTTGCCGTGAAGAAAGGCGACGAGGAAGCCTTGACGCTGATCAACAACGCCCTGGCCCAGGTCAAGGCCAGCAGCGAATACGATGAAATCTTCAAGAAATGGTTCGGCGGGGAATAGCTTCGTTCCCGACTGACCGACGTAACAGACCCCGGCCTTTCCCCGGCTGACGAGAGGCCGGAGTCTGTCATCCATAATCCAAGGGTGCACGATGGCCGACAAGAATGTAGTGATTGAGGTTGGGGATGGGGCCGCCATTCCACGCAAGCGTGACAAAGGCCTTTTCAACGCATGGTGGATTTCCCTCATCGGAGCGCTGAGCATCATCGTTTACTTGTGTCTTTCCCGTCCCGATCCATATTTAAGGATCATCAAGTTTCTTCCAGACGGCATCCTCGTCACCTTTCAGGTCACCATCCTCTCCATACTCCTCGCTCTCGTGATCGGGCTTTTCACGGGGCTGGGGCGCATTTCCAAGAACAGGACCATCAACCTGATCGCCTCCACCTATGTGGAAGTGGTTCGGGGCATTCCGCTGCTGGTCCAGTTGTTCTACATTTATTTTGCACTGGGACAAGTTTTCGCCAATCTGCCGGAAACCAACTTCCTCTTCATTTTTTTAAGGAACATGCCGCCCCTGGTGGCCGCGGTCATTGCCATGGGGATCTGCTACGGCGCATACATGGGCGAAGTTTTCCGGGCCGGGATTGAATCCATCGACCATGGCCAGAGCGAAGCCGCCCGGTCCCTGGGATTCAATCGCACCCAGACCATGTTCTACGTCATTCTGCCCCAGGCTTGGCGGACCATTCTCCCGCCGGTGGGCAACGAATTTATCGCGTTGCTCAAGGACAGTTCCCTGGTTTCCATTCTGGCTGTTTCGGACATCCTGCGACGCGGAAGGGAATTCGCCAGCGTGACTTTCAACTATTTCGAGACATACACGATGGTTGCCCTGGTCTATCTGGTGATCACCCTGCTGCTGTCCAAAATCGTCAGCACCATGGAAGAAAGGTTGAACTACTATGAGCGACGCTAGCAAGATCATCAGCATAGCCAACGTCTACAAATTTTTCGGCCCGCTGAAGGCGCTGAATAATGTCTCCCTGGACATTCACGCTGGGGAGAAAGTCGTCATCATCGGCCCCAGCGGCTCGGGCAAAAGTACTCTCCTGCGATCCATTAACCGCCTGGAAACCATTGATTCCGGGACCATAACCGTGGACGGCAAGGACATCAACGACTCGAAAAACGACATTAATGCCATGCGCATGGACATGGGCATGGTGTTTCAAAGCTTCAACCTGTTCCCCCACAGGACGGCTCTGGAAAACCTGACCATGGCCCCCATCAAGCTCCGCAAGATGCCGCGGGACAAGGCCGAAACCATGGCCATGGCGTTGTTGAAAAAGGTCGGGATCGATGAGAAGTCGAGCGTCTATCCGGCTCAGCTTTCCGGCGGGCAGAAACAGCGGGTCGCCATCGCTCGGGCCCTGGCCATGAGCCCGAAGATCATGCTTTTCGACGAGCCGACCTCCGCCCTGGACCCGGAGATGATCGGCGAAGTGCTGGACGTCATGGTCACTTTGGCCCGGGAAGGCATGACCATGGCCGTGGTAACGCATGAAATGGGTTTTGCCCGCGAGGTGGCGGACAGAATCGTCTTCATGGACCAGGGAGAGATTGTCGAGGTGGGCACGCCGCAACAGTTTTTTGAACAGACCCGGCACCCCCGGACCCAAAAATTCCTGAGCCAGATCCTCTAGGGATTTGAGCCCTCTGGATATTATCAGCCCATGGATACCCTTTTCGCGCCCTGGAGAATGGAATATATACTTGGCCCCAAGGCGGACGACTGCGTCTTCTGCATTCCGGAATCCACCGCCACCGACAGTGAAGGGTATGTTCTGGTCCGGGGGACGCTTTGCTTTGTGATCATGAACAGGTATCCATATGCCAACGGCCACCTGATGGTGGCCCCATTCCGCCATGTCCCTGACCTGACCGACCTGGACGACCGGGAATCCGCCGAAATGATGTACTGGATTCGGGGCGCCGTGCAGGCCTTGCGCCAGGCCTTGAACCCGGAAGGTTTCAATGTCGGGGTCAACCTTGGCGACGTCGCCGGCGCGGGCATTCAGGAACACCTGCATGTGCATGTCGTGCCCCGCTGGCATGGCGATACGTCCTTCATGACGGTCTGCGGACATACCCGGGTCGTGCCCGAGCACCTTTCATCAACGTACGCGAGACTGGCCCCGTTGTTTGTATCCTTATCACCCTCAACACTCTTGTAAGGAGAGGCGTATGCGCTACCTCAAGGTCCTGCTTCTGATCCTGTTTTTCTTCGTTTCCATGCTTTTTTTCATTCAGAACAACGAAGTGCTTTCCGAGGAACTCGTTCTGCAATTGGAGTTGTTCGATTGGCACGTTGCCTCCAGGGAACTGCCATTCTATCTGGTTGTGCTGTTGAGTTTCGTGGCTGGATCGCTTTTCAGCCTGGCCTATTTTATTGGCGAGAAGATCCGCTTGAGCCGTGAACTCAAAGCCGCCAACAACAAGCGAGCCGCTTTGGAGCAGGAAGTGACTTCGTTGCGTAATTTGCCCCTGGAAGAGGAAACGTATCCCACGGCTCCCCAAAAAACCGTCGCTGCGAAAGAAGCCGAAAAAACTCCGACTACTCCCCCGAAGACAGTGACCGCAAAGGAAGAAGTGCAACCTCCGACTATTTTCGCGAAGACAGTGGCCGAGAAGGAAAAGGGAGCCTCTTCTCCGGAGGAGAAAAAGCGTGAAGAAAATACGTAGATCTTGAGTGTTGCGCATCTCACACGAAACCACAGTACTCTTTCCATCAGCGTGTTGAAATAAGCATACTCGCATGCGCGGAACAATCCCGCCGGCTGAACGTGAGAAAGACATTCAGATCCGTGAGCCAGACGACCTGCCGGTGTTTCGGCATCGTCAGCTGACCTCGCGGTTTCTGAAAACACAACAGCCGGCGGCTTTCCATCCGCTGGACAACCCTGCCCGATTCACGAACATGGAAAAACAGGGGCTGCTTTTCATGAGATCATTTCTGAAACTGCTTTGCAGTCGTTCATTTTTCAATCTCATGCTTTTTCCTTCCTGTTTCATGTACGATAATCCCAGGAAAATCAGATATGTCGGGGTGGATTAAAACTTTCTTTTCCTCCAGGAGCACCGGCGGAGAACGCTTTCCAGGCGAAGTGCACGCCGACGGACTTCTCCCGCCCTCGGAGGATACGTTTTCGGCCATCAACGAGCTGAGTCGGGTGGTCAAGAACAATCCTGACGCGGTGGAGATCTACCTGGCCCTGGGCAACCTGTATCGTTCCCAGGGAGAAATTGAGCGGGCGGTGCACATTCGCCAGAATTTGATTCTTCGCCCCGGGCTGCACCCGGAGTTCAAAGCCCGGGCCTTGTATGAACTCGGCCGCGACTACAAGCGCGGCGGCTTTGTGGACCGGGCTTTTGACGCCTTTCAGCAGGCGCGGAAAATCGCCGGCAACAATCCGGCCATCAATCACGAACTGGCCAGACTCAGCGCCGACTCCGAAGAGTTCCTTCAGGCAGCCAAATATTATGGCGAACTCGGGAACAGCATTGCCGAGGCGCATTATCTCGTCAGACAAGCCCAGAAGGAATGCCGGGACAATCCGAAAAGTTCACAGATTGCCAAATGGATCGACCGGGCCCTGAAGGTGTTTCCCGGCTCCACCGAGGCCTGGCTGGAAAAATTGCAACGCGTCTGGAAGGGGTTGGAAAAAGGCAAGCCTTCCAAGATCCTGGATCAGGCCATGGGCCAGGTTCCGGAGCAGATGCGATTCGTCCTTCTCGAAGGCTTGTTGACCACCTCACGGGAAGGCTCCTGCACAGCGGGCGTCGTGAGCGACATGAACGAGCTGGAAGACATTTTGGCCATCCTTTCCGGTTATCCTCAGGACATGCTGCTTCAGTACTACGGGGGGCTGCTCCTGTTGGACCACGGCCGCCTGGAGGATGCCCGGATCTGGTTCGAAAAATGTCTGCTTCTGGATTCCAATTTCTGGTTGGCTCGGCTTGAACTCCTGGCGCTGGCGCGGAAGAGACATGATCTGCCCAGAAGCCTGGATGTCCAGCTGGACTTCTTCATTTCCCGGGCTCGGGAGGTCAAGAACTACGCCTGCCGGCAATGCGGCCTGAAACGCGAAATGGTCTTTTTTGTCTGCCCCCGCTGCGGCGCTTGGCACTCCATCTCTTTTCGTCACAACCTGAATGAGTGATCCCACCCCCCTCAAACTGACTCCCATGCTGGAGCAGTATCTGAGCATCAAGGCCGAACACCCCGATGCCCTGCTCTTTTTCCGCATGGGCGATTTCTACGAGCTCTTCTTCGAGGACGCGGAACGGGCCGCCGGAGAATTGCAGATCGCCCTGACCAGCCGGAACCCCAATGCCGAACATCCCGTGCCCATGTGCGGAGTGCCCTACCACGCCTGCGATTCCTATCTGACGCAACTGCTGAAAAAGGGGATCAAGGTAGCTATCTGTGATCAGGTCGAAGACCCGCGAGAGGCCAAGGGGCTGGTCAAGCGGGCCGTGACCCGGGTCCTGACCCCGGGCACCCTGATCGAAGACGCCGGTTTGGAAGCCAAGGAGCACCACTATCTGGCCGCCCTGTTCCGGGACACCCAGACCGACTGGGGGGGCCTTGCCTGGGTGGACGTCTCCACCGGAGAGTGCACCGGCATCCGGATTCGCGGACAGATGCAGCTCTGGTCCTGGATTTCCAAGCTGCAGCCCCGGGAACTCCTGTTGCCGGATCACCAGCGTCCGCCCATCCAGGCCGGAGACATCGCATCCCGGATCACTCCCCTGCCCCAACGCGGATTTTTTGAATTCGGTCAGGCCAAAGAACGGGTTCTCAAAAGCCAGGGCGTCGCGGACCTCCAGGTCCTGGATCTGGAAAACAAGCCGCAACTCATCCAGGCTTTCGGCGCGCTGCTGGCCTATCTGAAGCAGACTCAGAAACGGGATCCGGATCACCTGCAGTCCTTGCGCATCATTCATCCCGGGGATTTTCTGCTCCTGGACGAGGTCACCCTGCGCAACCTGGAGATATTTCGGCGCATGGACGGCGGAAGGGGGCCGGGCACCTTGTGGCATGTCCTGGACCAGACCCGGACCCCCATGGGTGGCCGACTGCTGGAGACCAGATTGCAGTATCCCTGGAAGGAACTCCGACCCATCCAGGACAACCAAGCCGTGGTCGCCTTTTTTCTCCACCAGGAGCAACTGCGCGGCGAACTGAACCGCCTGCTGGCCAAGACCACGGACCTGGAGCGGATCTGCACACGGATATCCATGAACCGGACCTCGCCCCGCGACTTTGTCGCCCTGCTCCAGGGCATCCGGCATCTGCCCGAAATCGAGAACCTGCTCCGCAACCTGCCGCAAACGCAACTGCCGGACAGGCAACATCCGGACGCGCAACATGCGGAATTGCCGACCCTGCTCCGGGACGCTCTGGGTTCCTGGGACAATCTGCCGGAGCTGACCGATCTGCTGGGCCGGGCCCTGGTGGACTCCCCTCCCCTGCTGATCACCGACGGCGGCATTTTCCGTTCAGGATATCATGCCGAACTGGATACCTTGCTGGAGCTGGTCGAGCACGGCCGGGGCAAGCTGCAGGAAATCCTGCAACGGGAGCAGGAACAGACTGGACTGTCCAAGCTGAAGTTGGGCTACAACCGAGTCTTTGGTTACTATTTCGAACTCTCCCGGTCCCAGTCCGGAGCCCTGCCCGAACGATTTGAGCGGCGTCAATCCCTGGTGTCCAGCGAACGGTTCATCACAGGGGAGCTCAAGCAGCTGGAGGATCGCCTCCTCGGGGCCTCGGACGAGCGCAAGTCGCTGGAGTACCGTCTGTTTCAGGATCTGCGGGAGATCGTGGACCAGTACCGCCCCAGGGTGATGCGCATGGCCGACGCCGTGGCCCGTCTGGACGTCTGGCTGGCCCTGGCCGAGGCGGCCCGGAAATGGTCCTGGTCGCGACCGGTGATCACCGCGGAATTGGACATCACGGTCACCGCGGGACGCCACCCGGTCATCGAGGCCTGCCAGGGAACCGCGGACTACATTCCCAACGACGTCACCATGGACGCCCAACGTCGGGTGCTGATCATCACTGGTCCGAACATGGGCGGCAAATCCACCGTCCTGCGCCAGACCGCCCTGATCTGCATCCTGGCGCAGATCGGCTCCTTCGTTCCCGCCGCCAAGGCCGAACTCGGACTGACGGACCGCATTTTCACGCGGGTCGGCGCATCGGACAACTTGAGTCTTGGGCAAAGCACCTTTATGGTGGAGATGATCGAGACGGCTCGCATTCTCCGGCAATCCACCCGGAGCAGCCTCGTCATCCTGGATGAGATCGGCCGCGGAACGAGCACCTACGACGGTTTGGCTCTGGCCTGGGCCGTGGTGGAAGAGCTGGTCCGGCAGGGCCAGGGCGGAGTTCGGACCCTTTTCGCCACCCATTACCATGAGCTGACCTCCCTGGAGGGCCGGTTGGCGGGGGTGCGCAACTATAATATCGCGGTCAAGGAATGGAAGGGCGAGATCATTTTTTTGCGTCGGCTGGTGCCCGGGCCGTCGGATCGCAGTTACGGCATCGAGGTGGCCAAGCTGGCCGGACTGCCTCGCGGAGTCATTGCCCGAGCCAAGGAAATTCTCGAAGGTCTGGATGCCGGAAAACCGAACAAGGTTTCACCCCGCGAAAAAAACCGGCTCCGGGAAAGCCTGCCGGGCATGGCGCCGGCGCCTGCCGCGACAGTGCCGGGACCGGAAAGCGAAATCCTGGATCAACTTCGCAAACTGGACCCCGCTCACCTCAGCCCGATGCAGGCCCTGACCCTGCTCCAAAGCTGGCGGGAACAGCTTGAGTCCGGGTGAAGATCCAGTTCCGCGGCGCAACCATCAACCCAGATAACCACCCATTCAAGGAGAAATCTTAATGCATCACTTTACATATCGTGACGGCGAATTGTACGCGGAGGATGTGGCGGTCCGGGAACTGGCCGCGCAATATGGTACGCCGTTGTATGTGTATTCCACGGCGACCTTCAAGCGTCACTTCCAGGCCTTTGACTCGGCCTTTGCCGATCTGCACCATCTGACCTGTTTTTCGGTTAAGGCCAATTCCAATCTGTGCATTCTGCGTCTGTTGAGCGATCTGGGCGCGGGCATGGACATCGTTTCCGGCGGTGAACTGTTTCGTGCGCTTTCCGCCAAGGTACCGGCCCGCAAGATCGTCTATTCCGGGGTGGGCAAACGGGCCGAAGAAATACGGGAAGCGTTGCTGGCGGACATCTTGATGTTCAATGTCGAATCCGTGGACGAACTGCGCCGCATCAACGAGATCGCCCTGGAGATGGACAAGGTGGCCCGGATCAGCCTGCGCATCAACCCGGACGTGGACCCGAAAACCCATCCCTACATTTCCACGGGCATGGAGAAAAACAAGTTCGGCCTGGACATCGAGCAGTCCCTGGAAGCGTACAAGCTGGCTCAGACCCTGCCGGGCATCGAGCCGGTGGGCATCGACTGCCATATCGGATCCCAGCTTACGACCCTTGAGCCATTTCTCGAAGCGCTCCGGCGCATCAAGGATTTCCATAAAAAACTCAAGACCCTGGGCCTGGACATTCGGTTTCTTGACCTGGGAGGCGGGCTTGGGATCACCTACGACCAGGAGGAGCCGCCGCATCCCAAGGAGTTCGGCCAGGCCCTGGTTCAGGAACTCAAGGACATGGACCTGACGCTGATTTTGGAACCGGGACGGGTTATCGCCGGCAACACCGGCATTCTGGTGACCGAGGTCGTGTACACGAAATCCACGAAGACCAAACATTTCGTCATTGTGGACGCGGCCATGAACGATCTGATCCGTCCTTCGCTGTACCAGTCCCACCATGGCATTGCCGAAGTCGTTCCCCAGCAGCGGCCCGTTCGCAACGTGGACGTTGTCGGACCGATTTGCGAAACCGGAGACTTTCTGGCCCGGGATCGCGAGCTGCCGGAGGTCAAATCCGGAGAGTTGCTGGCCGTGTTTTCCGCCGGCGCCTACGGCTTCACCATGTCCTCCCAGTACAATTCGCGCACCAGGGCCGCGGAAATCCTGGTGGACGGCGCCAACGTCATCCTGGCCAGAAAACGGGAAACCTACGCGGATCTGGTCGCTCTGGAGCGGCAATGCCTTCAGGAATAAGCGCTTCCTTGAACAAGGCCGCGTTTGCGGGCATGCCCGCGCCGTTGGACCGCCTGCGCAGCTTCCAGAATCAACTGGGCGTCGTTGAGGAGGACTTTGCCCGGATAAACGCTTTTTCAGAGGTGTTTTTGCCGGAAAAAATCGAGTTTGCCCACCGCATCTTCGACCATTTTCATTCCATCCCGGCAACCCGGATCATTCTGGACCACGGACCGTCACAGGAGCGGATGATCCAGGTCTGGAGCCATTGGTACGAATCCTTTTTCCGCAACCGCAACGAGGAAGCGTTTCTGGTTTCGCAATGGCGCAGCGGCCTGAATCATGTCGCGGCGGGCATCGACCATCGCTACATCAGTCTGGCCTATGCCCTGGTCCGCAAGTTCATCCGCGAAATTGCCGCGGCCAAATTCGAACCGGATGAAGGCATTCAGGCCCTGGACCTCATGGACCGGGTCCTGGATCTGTGCCTGCTGGTGGAAACCGACGCCTTCATCACGTCCCTGACCAAATGCGACCACGAGATCATCCGCGGCATCGCCCATCAGGTGCGCAACCCGCTGATGGTCATCGGGGGCAACGTGCTGCGGCTGCGGCGGCAGATCCCGCAGGACGATCCCAAGCAAGGGGTCTATGACACGATGCTTCTGGAGGCCAATCGCCTGGAACGCATGGTTCGCAACGTGGCCACCTACAACGAAGTCTTTCAGCGCGAGCCCCAGGCGGTTTCCTGTGATCTGGAGGCCTGTCTGAAAACGGTTGTGCAGGAACTTCATCCCGCCGAGACGTTCAGCATTGATATCCGCCTTGATTCCGATCATCCGACAGTTTTGGCCGATACCGACGACCTGCGGATCATATTCTTTCATCTGCTGCAGAACAGCCTGGAAAATGTTATGGACGTCCATCCGCCGATGATTCGCGTCACATCGGAACAAAGCGCGAACAATCAAAAATTTCTGGATGTCAGCATCTTCAATAATGGTCCGGCACCGGACCCGGACAGTCTGGAAAGCCTTTTCACCCCCTTCTTTTCCACGAAAGCCCTGGGAACCGGCTTTGGGCTACCCATTGCCAGGCTGGCCGTGCGCAAGAATCTTGGACACCTATCCTTGCATTCCGAGCCCGGCGTTGGAACCACCTGCTTGGTAACCCTGCCGGTCAGTTAGGCAGAGGTGTCGGAAGCCAGGATTCAGATGGCAGGGGAACAGTCGGAGCGTGGGTGATTGTCGTCAAGTAAAGAGAGGGAAATCATGAACAGTACCTTGGACAGGCCTTTGCGACTGGGGATCAGCTCCTGTTTGATGGGAAATAACGTGCGCTATGACGGTGGGCACAAGCTGGATCGTTTCCTGCGCGATACATTGGGCAAGTATGTGGAATTCGTTCCGGTCTGTCCGGAAGTGGAATGCGGGATGCCCGTGCCCCGTGAAGCCATGCGTTTGGTGGGTGAAATCGACAACCCGCGTCTGGTGACCATCCGTTCAGGCCATGACTTCACGGACCAGATGCAGGCCTGGGCCGCGGAGAAGAACGCCTGGTTGGCGCAGCAGGATCTGTGCGGGTTCATTTTCAAGAGCAAATCACCCTCCAGTGGCATGCAGGGGGTCAAGGTCTACTCGGAAAAAGGCATGCCGAAGCAAGCCGGCGTGGGCATCTTTGCCCAAACTTTCATCCAACGTTTTCCCCTGTTGCCCGTAGAGGATGACGGCCGCCTGCATGACCCGGGCCTCCGGGAGAATTTCATCGAGCGGATATTCGTGATGCGGCGTTGGCAGGATGTGGAAGCGTTCAAACCGGCCCTGGCACCCTTGATTGCCTTTCACTCCCGCCACAAATATCTTATATTGTCGCACAGCACGAAGCATTATCAGTCCATGGGAGCCCTGGTGGCGCATGCCTCGGAGATGGAGCGCGAGGAGGTCTTTGCCGAATACGCCAGACAACTGGCCGAGGCGTTGCAGCTGCGCACCACCAAGGCCAAACTTTTCAATGTGCTGGAAAAATGCATGGGCTACTTCAAGAAGCAGCTCACGGCCTGGGAAAAACAGGAACTGCTGGAGGTTTTCCGGAATTTCAAGGAGGGGCGGATTCCGCTCATTGTGCCCATTGTCCTGCTCAACCATTACATCCGAAAGTTTGATGAGCCTTATCTTAAGGACCAGTATTTCTTTGACCCGCACCCCCTGGAACTCAAGCTTCGCAACCATGTCTGATGATTGACATCACACCCTATCCAAGATCATGCAATTGATTCGCGCCTGGTTTCAACGCCAGTTCAACGACCCCCAGGTGGTGATCCTGGTGGGCATGCTGACAATATGTTTTGCCGCGCTCTTTTTTCTGGGGCGGATGGTGGTTCCGTTTCTGGCGGGACTGGTGGTGGCGTATCTGCTGGAAGGCCTTGTTCAGTTTCTGACCCGGTTGCGGATTCCCAGACTGCTTGCAGTTCTTGTGGTTTTTCTTACCTTCATGACCGGGATGTTTTTCGCCCTGTTCTGGCTGCTGCCCTTGCTTACCAAGCAGGTCGCCCAACTCGTCCAACAGATTCCGGGGCTGATCACCCAGACGCAATCCTTGTTGCTTCAGCTCCCGGATCGCTATCCCAAGCTGATTACCGACGAGCAGGTGGTACAGTTCACCAGCGTCTTGCGCACCGAACTCTTCAACTTCGGACAAAAGCTGCTCTCCTTTTCCGTGGCCTCGGTCATGGGGTTGATCACCATCATCGTATATTTGATCATCGTGCCCATGCTGGTTTTTTTCTTTCTCAAGGACAGGGACAAGATCACGGCCTGGGTCGCTTCCTTCCTGCCCCATGAACGTCGCCTGGCTTCCCAGGTCTGGGCCGAGGTGAACAGCCAGATCGGCAACTATGTGCGCGGTAAATTCTGGGAAATCATGATCGTCTGGGGCGTCACCTACGCCACCTTCCTCTGGCTCGGCATGCAGTACGCTATGTTGCTCGGCCTGGTGGTGGGCCTGTCCGTGCTGATCCCCTACATCGGCGCGGCGGTGATCACCCTGCCCGTGGCCCTGGTGGCCTATGCCCAGTGGGGGTTCGGGGACGAAATGCTCTACGTGCTCATCGCCTATGCCGTCATTCAGGCCGTGGACGGGAACATCCTGGCTCCGCTGCTCTTTTCCGAGGCGGTGAACATCCACCCCGTGGCCATCATCCTGGCCATTCTCGTTTTTGGCGGACTCTGGGGCTTCTGGGGCATTTTTTTCGCCATTCCCCTGGCCACAGTGGTTCAGGCTGTACTTCGGGCCTGGCCAAGAACCATGGACACTCCTCCGGAGCAAAGGGGACCGAAGGTTGTGATCGCGGACTGAATCAAGCTCCGAGTTTTTTTGATCGTGCACCACGTACAACGGCCCCCATGGGATAATCCCTCGGGGGCCGTTCTTGGTTCAGGATGCTTCTCGCACCTGACGAGCGGAATCAATCTGCTATTCTTGCCAGTGAATGCACTGCACCGGACACGTTTCCATGGCTTCCTCAATCTGATCCTCCGGGCCGCCTTCAGGCATAATGACTTCCGCCTTTCCGGATTGCTCATCCATTTTGAAAACTTCCGGGCATATTTCCACGCAACTCTCACATCCGATGCATTCATCCAAATCGACATAAACCTGCCGTGCCATGATGGACCTCCAATATTATTTGTTGATCAAAAACTACCGGTCCGATTGGTGCCGGACCGATGCTTTGCATGAACCATTTCCTGTCGGAGTATCATCTGCGCGCTGCATCAGATCGGCGGGGCAATGGTGACCACGGTGCGCATGTCCGTGGTCGCCTTGATGCCGTGGGGAACGCTGATGTCGCAGACCAGAACGTCTCCGGCCTTGGCCGGCAGGGACCCGTCCTTGGCCAGAAACTCCCCCTCCCCTTCCAGGATCAGGATGGAGAGCTGCCCCTCGATGTCGTGGGAATGCACGGGGAGTTGCTGGCCGGCCTTGAAGTTGAAGTTCAGAATCTTGAAATAGGGCGAATCGTGAACCAGAAATTTCTTCAGCCCCAGGTCATTGAACCCATTGGCTTCGAACAAGTTGACCGTCTTCATGGTGATTCTCCTTATGGTGTAACTGCTCAGCACATTCAGTGTATGCATCATCCGCCGCTGGATTCCCGCCTTCGCGGGAATGACTTGTTTTAATCATGCCGTCTCCGATCAGTCATACCCGCGAAGGCGGGTATCCAGTTTCTTTTTTGCTGTTGAGCTGGACAGTTACCTTATAGGTTGATGTTATCGCGATGAGCAGATGCTTACAGGGGTCTCATCCCGCTGGCGTTCTCGGGCAGGATCTGGCCCTGGCGGGATATCCTGATTTCCTGGAACGGAATCCGCTTGCCGGAAACGAGCATGGCTTGTCGGACGATTTCCGCCAGTCCGGCGCAGCACGGCACTTCCATAGACAACACCGTGACGCTGTTGATGCCGGCAACATTGAATATATCCACAAATCGTTGCACATAGGCCTGGAAATCATCAAACTTGGGGCAACCGAGCATGATCACCTTTCCCGGCAGCAATTCCTGGTGCAGGGCCGGATAGGCAGCGGGCGCGCAGTCCGCCGCCACCAGCAGATTCGCTCCCTTCAGAAACGGCGCCTGGGGCGGAATCAGGCGGATCTGGATCGGCCAGTGGCTCAGAGCCGACTCTCCAGGCGTTTCTACGGCTTCAGATTGTGTTCCGGCGTGGGGCATTGCACCGGGCTTGGCCGGAGCAAAGGTGGCCATGGCCGATCCGGGGCAGCCGCAGCCAAGATTGGGCAAGGGCTTGGTTGAAGACGTTCCCTCGGCCTGCTCACCTGCTTGCAATTCCTCCAGCCGCTCCTCCACCGCCTCTTCGTCAAAGGCGTCCGCTTCCCGCTTGATGATCGTGATGGCGTCCTTCGGACACTGCCCCAGGCACGCCCCCAGCCCATCGCAAAACTTTTCGGCCACCAGGATGGCTTTTCCGGCCTGAATCTCAATGGCTCCTTCCGCGCAACTGGGCACGCAGACGCCGCAACCATCGCATAATTCTTCGTCGATCCGTACGATATCTCTCAGTTCCTTTTTCATAATCCGATTCTCCTTGGGCTGATATTTTTTCATGGCTGGACGGTGATGTTTGATGATTCGTTTTGTCGCCGCCGCTTTTTTTTTCTCCCTACGCGAGTCCTGTATGCCAGGAGTAAAATAGGAGCGCCTTGACATGGATCAAGTGTCCGAAAATATATCAGTCCAATTTTTTTGCCTTCCTCACCTTTCGTTGTCCTCCTTCCCACGGACCGCAAGGATAAATCCTCATTTGCGTGTTAAGACGAAGAGCCAGTGCATGTTCGGGATCAAAACCGAAATCGCAATCGTAATCGTAATCGGAATCGAAAAGAAATATCCTTTGGTTATAAAAAGTTACGATTTCGATTGCGATTGCGATTGCTGACAATGAAAAAGAGCCTCCAAATCCGAAATTTGGAGGCTCCTATTTATCCGAAATAATTTTACCAGGTTATCCGTAATGCATGCATCAAACCGCCGACCAGCAGGTACAGGCCGGAAAGCACCGCCGCATATCCGACGACCAGGAAAACGACCCTCTTGTATGCCGGGGCTTCCGCCACGATCATGTGATCGATTTCACCGCTATTGGTCAGGCGGGAAATCCAGGCCGGACGTTCGTGTCTGGCGACATGCAAATCCGCGCTGCCTTCAAACATCGTGCGGTCCATGGGGAAGTTGGTGCGCCGAAGGTGGGCAATGAAGTAGTGGATGATGAAAATGTGGGCCATGGCCAGGATGGCTTCAATCCGGTGAATCCAGAAAGCCACGTTCAAGCCCCAGCCCGGGATGTACTTGCTGGACGTCAGGGGATAGGCCAGCAACAAGCCGGTGATGCCGAGGATGACCATGCCCCAGAAGACAGCCCAATAATCGAATTTTTCCCAATACCCCCAGCGATCTATCGGAGGATGTTGAGATCCTCCGAAAATCCATCGCAGATGAAGAAAAAACTGTTTCAAGTCGCTGAATCGCGGCATTATCGAATCCGGACCGAACAACGCAGAGGGAAACGGACGCCACTTGATCTTGAACAGTGCATAAATCACATGCACCAGGAAAGCGACGATCATGAAGATGCCCACATAAATGTGCACGGTCAGGGATGCGTCGAATCCTCCGAAGAGGTTGCCCACACCCTGTCCCCAGCCTGTTTCATGATACATTCTGGCCAAGCCGGTGGCGGCCTGGATCAGAAAGGTGACCATGAGCACCAAATGAAACAGACGCTGCGTCAGGGTGAATCGTTTGATCCGGGTTTTGGCGTCATTGGTCATCCGGGGACCTCTCTTTCTTTATGAAGAGTTCACGAATGCCCCAGAGAATGGTATGGGGCAGGAACAAAGCGAACGTGCCCACGGCAATGACGATCATGATCCAGAAGGCATAATAGAGGACCGGCAGTACATCGGCTGTCGCGGCCCTGGCCGGATTGGGTTCATGAATCCTGTACAAGGCAAAGGAAGGGCCTGCCCCTTCATGGCACTGTGCGCAGACATGGGTATGTCTGCGAATGGGATTCAGCCGGGAAAAGAAATGTCCGCTGCTGGCGATGGGTTCCTGGCCATGGCATTGCCGGCAGGTGATGTTGTGTCTGACGAAATGGCGATTGTTTTGCGCTTCCTCGACATGGCAGGATACACAGCGACGCTGCTCGTAAAAACGCAATCCCCGGTGTGCATCGTCCAGAAG
This sequence comes from Desulfonatronum thiosulfatophilum, assembly GCF_900104215.1. Lineage (NCBI taxonomy): Bacteria > Pseudomonadati > Thermodesulfobacteriota > Desulfovibrionia > Desulfovibrionales > Desulfonatronaceae > Desulfonatronum > Desulfonatronum thiosulfatophilum. Next base: position 71,756 of record NZ_FMXO01000008.1, read on the forward strand.
GAACCGATTCAAGGCCCGGTTTTCTTCCTCAAATACCCTGCTGATGCCGCGTCCGCGAATATCCGGCGACTCGATCCGCCCTTCCGTGCCTCGAGGACGAACTTCGTACTCCTCATAGATGCCCGTGCTCATTTCCGTGCTGCGATAGCGGTAATACCGGGAGGCCATCTCTTCCTGCCCGAATGAGAATTCGGGCAGGAAGAACATCAGAATGAACAGGGGAAGGAAGCATTTTTTCCACATGATGTCTCCCCCGTTGTCTTGTTGCATCCGGATTATGTATCTTCCGGATGCAATCTTGATTATGCAGCCGACGTACTATTCAGGCATGGCATACGGAACCTCTTCGTCCATCTGTCCGAAGGTATCCTGAGATACGGCCGGAATCATCCTCCCCTGAGGCTGGGGCAGTTGGGTCAGGATTTCGTACTTGCGCTGCAGTTCTTCCAGATCGTCGTCGCGATGGTAGTGGCAGATCTGGCAGGAGTTGGGCAGGTCGGGGTCGTTGATGGTGTCCATGGGAGCCCGGGCATTGAACGTGTGGCTGCGGATGTCATTGGGTTCGGCCGTGCTGGCAATGCGCGGCATGTGACAACCCAGACAGTTGGCGAATGAGTGGATGGAATGGGCTCGGTTGGCATTGACCATGGTATGGCAGCTCAGACATTGGCTGGAACCGGCTTCCTTGGTCTGAAAGCGTGTCGGCGCGATGCCCAGGCGGTGCACGGCATGGCAGGACGTACAGGTTACGCCCTGCACGGCGTGCTCGGACTGAATCCAGTCGATGTACTGCTGATGGTGCGAGCGCGATGCGAAATCCGGATAAAGGCGGCGCATGTCGGCCTTGTCGTAGGAGCTTTCATAAATCGGCTCCATGACCATTCCTGGAGTAAATCCCACGGGCCAGCCGGCCTCCGGATAATCTTCGTGTTTGGCATTGCCGCGGGTATGGCAGGATCCGCAAATCTGCACGGCAATGCCGGCTGTCATCTTGGCCGGGTTGACGATGGTTTCTCGCTTCTCGAATACCGCGGTCCGGGGAATGTCCGTGTGCCGGGAACCGGGGCCGTGACAGGCCTCGCAACCGATGGACGTTTCGGCAAATTCGTACTCGTCAAGATTGACGCCTGTGGCATGACAGCCCCCGCAACGCACCAGCCAGTCGCGCTCGTCCCAGGCGTGTTCGTAGTAGTTGACCCAGCGTCTCGTCTGGATGTTGTACTGTATCGGAGCGACATGATAGACCCCGTCGACCTGGACCACGTATCGCTGTTTCCATTGCGTGCCGATGGCGTAGATAATTTCATCCCTGGTGGGAATATAGATCTCTTCCACCGGTACTTTGAGTCTGTCTTGAATCTTTTCCAGATCGGCCCTGATCAGGTCGGGGTTCAGGTCCGCCACGATTGCGTGGGGATTTTCCCGCACGTCGATGAGCATGCGGCTGTGCAAGGTCATTTTCCAGGAATCATAATGCTCAAGGTGGCAATTTCGACAGGTTGTCGACCCGATAAAGGTCGCCGGCGCGTCCATCACCGCCTGCATGTCCACGGTCGTCTGCTCTCTGCCGCAGGCCGTCAGGATCAGGGCAGTCGCCAACAACCCCACCATTGTCGTGAAAATTATTTCCCGAAACATGAATACCTCCATTTTATGAAAGGTGGGGTTGGACAATTGCCTGAAAACCGATGAAGCTTGCTACGTCATGTGGTTCGGAGAAAATTATGCGTCATAATCACGATCGCTCAACGGAACGATTCGGCAAGCGGCTGTTGATCTGCATGGGGATCAATATCGTGATTCCTTTTTTCCAGATCATTGGCGGGCTTGCTGCCGGAAGCGTCGCCCTGATTTCGGACGCGGTGCACAACATCGGCGACTTCATGGCCCTGCTGCTCGCCTTTGTCGCTCACAAGCTCGGCAGGCGCAGCCCGTCTCTCAAGCATACCTTCGGCATCCGCCGGGTGGAAATTTTCGCCGCCGTGATCAATGCGGCGTTGCTGGGCGGCGCGGCCGTGTATATCTCAATCGAGGCCGTAAAGCGCCTGCTCGCCCCCACGCCCGTGATCACGGAGCTGGTCATGGCCCTGGCCCTGTTGGGCATCATCGGCAACGGACTGTCCGCCTGGCTGCTCCACGACGACTCCCGACACAGCCTGAATGCCCGGGGGGCGTTCCTGCACATGGTTGGAGACATGCTGACCTCCGTGGCCGTTCTGGTCTCCGCGCTGGTGATACGCTTCACGGACATGCCCTGGCTGGACCCGGCCCTAAGTCTGGTGATCGTGGCCTACATTCTTTTCAACTGCGTCTATCTGCTCCGCGAAGCGACCCGGGTTCTGCTTAATGCGACCCCCAAGGGTCTGGATCTGAGAACAGTCCAGGCCGAACTGGAGGCTCTGGAAGGCGTCGAGAGCATCCACTACCTCCATGTCTGGAACATCAGCGATCAGTCCGTGGCCCTGACCGCCCATGTGGTGGTTCCGGATCAGATGATCAGCGCCACGGAGCATCTCGCCGAAACCATCAACAAGATGCTGAATTCTCGGTTCGGAATCGATCATCCCGTCTTGCAGTTCGAAACCCGGACCTGCGGTCGCGGGACGCTACTCTGCGAGATGACTTGCGACGAGGAGCGGCGCTGTCGCGAGGGCTGATATCTTCCGTTACCTGCTCCGCTTCCTCTTCGGATTGAAAACTTTCGTGCAAATCTTTCTGCAACTGCATGAAATAGTCGCACCAGGAGAGCGTCTTCGCGATCACCATGCGCATTTCCCGCTTGTGTTGGGTCATCGTGATGGTCTCTGAAGAACGGCTCGCGGCAACCAAGTGCCGTGCCGGAACTCTTGTCTTGATGCCGACCGTATCTTCAGCTTCAATTGTCGTCATATATTCATTACGCATATTTCCTCCAAAATGATGTCGTATTGGCGTTATTTCCAGCCGCAATACCGCGACCGGTTTCCTGAACAGCCCGATAAAAAAGCGTGATATGTTCTCGATGACGGATGACCGCATCGTGCGGCAACCGCCGTTCAGAACAAAATCCGGCAAAGACGCCGGCGTCTCGATCAGGCGTCGGTTTACGTCCGGGACCTCAGATCGTGAGAATGGAATTCTCACAATTTGCATAGGTGCAGTAGGCGTAGCCGTCGGCTTCGGAATCGCTCATCCAGGAGTCGTCGTTCAGCAGATAGCGGAACTGGTACGTCGATCCCACGGGAAGGCTCAAAGTTAATGAAAAACAACCGGTCTTGAGCTTTTTCATCTGCGCGGCCGAGGCATCCCAACCATTGAAATCGCCGACCACGGACGCCTGTTCCGCGTTGTTCGCGACGTCCTTCGGAATCTTGAAGGTGACTCTGCACTTGGAGCTGTTTTTCGGGTAGTTTTTCGCCAGGGACATCAACATTATCCTCCGTAATTTGGTGATGGAATGCGGCTGGCTCCAGTCGGGGAAAGCCGGTTGCGCGATCCACGGCGGATCCAGCAATGGATCAGTCGAGAACCAACATCACGGATTCAATATCGATGCCAAGGGAGGGGGCGTGACAACAAGTTGTTTTTTATTGTTTTGTTTGGCGAGAAGCAACGAGAAGAGGAGCTTTTTCTTTTATCGCGATAATATGTTTCTTACCAGAAAAGAAAAATGAAAAAATCGGGATCGCAGCACCCCAGTGCGGTCCGCGGTTAAAGGCGTAAAGGAACACTCCCCGCCAGGAATACAGCGATCACTGGTCCATCTGTCGTCTGGCCGTGCCGGAGCAAGAGGGGCCGCACTGTGGTGCGGCGGTCCCGGGGGCTCTTTAGTTTGGTAGTGCTTGCTGATCTGGTGCTTCATCCGGCTTGTGGGCCGGCAGAGTGAAATAGAATGTTGAGCCTTCGTTGTGCTTGCTTTGGGCCCAGATCTTTCCGCCATGCATCTGGACGAACTCCTTGCATAGCAAAAGCCCCAGCCCGGTTCCCTTTTCCCCGGCCGTGCCCTTGCGAGAAGAAACCTTGTCCAGCATGAACAGCTTGGACAGCGCGGTCTGGTCCATGCCCATGCCGTTGTCTTCCACCGAGATCACAACCATGGAGTCTCGTTTTGTGGCGGTCACCAACACCATTTCCCCGCTCTTGGTGAACTTGACGGCGTTGGAGAGCAGATTGCGCAGGATCATGTTAAACATAGGCTGGTCCACATACACCCTCAGGTTCTTTGGAATGTCGTACTTGAGTTGAACATTCTTCTGGTATGCTGGAGCATGCATCAGGTCGATGTTATGTTTGACCAGTTTCGCCAGGTTGTGGTGTTGCGGCATGAATCTGGCTTCTCCGCGTTGGATGATGGCCCATTCGAGGAGGTTTTCCAGAAGATTGTACAAGTTCTCCGCGGACTGCTGCATGTCTTGGGACAGTCTCTGGATGTCCTCCAGGCAGAGATTCTCGATCCGCTCGGTCAGCATCTTGATGAAGACCAGGAAGCCGATGAACGGCGATCTCAGGTCGTGGGCGATGATGGAAAAGAACTTGTCCCGTTCCGCCAGGGCCTTCTGAAGTTGGGCATTGTATTCAATGATCTCTTCCTCGAACCTTCTGCGCTCGGTGACGTCCTCCCGGATCAGGATGCCTCCGGTGGGGATGTCGTCCTGGAGTATCGGAACGCCCCGGACGCTGACCCAGCCGGAATGACCGCCGGTGAACTCGGGAAAAAACACCTCGTCCATGTCGAGCGGTTGGCCTTGAACAAGATCTCTGACGGCGTCGCCGATTCCCGCCTTGACCAGTCCGGGCAGCTCATGGATGTATTTTCCCAGGAAAAAACTCTTGTCCATCTTGTCTTGCCCAAACGTTCTGATATGCCATTCGTTGACGAATGTAACTTGGCCATACTTGTCGAAGCGCATGATGGATATTGGACATTTTTCCGCAAGGGTCTGGAACTCCATTTGGCTTTTTTGCAGCGCCTCTTCGGCCTGGCGTCGTTCGGTGATGTCCCGGGCCAGGATGATGAAATGAGGATTGGCTACATGAGGGTCTCCTTTGACGGCCACGGACATTTCAAAGAAATGCAGATCTTCTCCAAGATAGAGTGAAAAGACAATTCCTTTACGCAATCCTTCGAACTTGACTTCGGTTAAGGCTTCCTCGATCACCCGGCTCATGTTGATGGGCAGGACATCGTGCATGCTCTCAGAGAGAAAATCCGTGCGGGGACGGTAGAGCAGTTCCTGGACCGGAGCGCGATAATCATGGATCAGACCGTTGTCGTCGACCTCGATCAGGAGGTCCGGCAAGGTGTTCAAGGTTGCGGTGAGCTGGTCGCGGGCTGCCTGCAGTTCCTGCTCGGCGTGCTTGCGGTCGGTGATATCCCGGACCAAGACGATGAACCGGGGCATTGCGGCCAGGGGGTCGCCCTTCACGGCGATGGACAGCTCGAACCAGCGCGATTTGTCGCCGGTCCTCAGGCAGTACTCAGCACCCTTGTTAGTGCCGTCGGCAGCAGCTTCGGCGATTGCTTCGTCAATGATGATCACCACCTCTTCCGGGAGCACCTCGTGAACGGTTTTGAACAGAAACTGCTCCGGCGGAGCAAAGAGCAGTTCCGGATTTGACGTCCGGTAGTCGATGATGCGGCCTTCGATGTCGATCTCGAACATGATGTCCGGCAGGGCGTTGAGGGTGGCCGACAACTGGTCCAGCGCTTCCTTGAGTTCCCTGTCTGCGCGATTCTTCTCCGTGATGTCCTGCAGGATGCAGTGGGTTCGCACGAACCGGCCTTCATTGTCGCGCTGGACCTTGCTGCTGAGGGACACGAGGATGACCGCCCCGTCCTTTCTGACCATCTTGAATTCAACGTTGTGGATCTCGCCGGTTATTTTCAACTTGGCAAATTCCGCGCGAAAGCCCTCGACAAGCTCCGGCGGCAGGAATCTTTCCACACTCTCACCGATCAACTCCTCGGTCGAATAGCCCAGCATGTTCATGAAGGCCTGATTGACGTCCAGGAAATTCGCCTCTTCATCCAGAGACTGATACGGCATGGGAGCGTTCAGGAACATCTGCTTGAAATGTTCTTCGCTTTTTTGTTTCTCTTCTTCAATCTTCTTGCGGTGGGTGATGTTCACAAAGGAGATCACCGCGCCTTCAACCCTGTTCTCCATGGTCCGGTAGGGCCGGATGTGCATCAGGTACCATAAGCCGTTCGTGCACAGCACTTCCACGTCCATGGCGGTCAAGGTATTGATGACGATGCGCGTATCCGCCACCAGGTCGTCATAGTTTTCCAGGTTGGACAGAATGTGGCCCACGGGTCGGCCGATGTCGGCCTCGATCAGGTTGATCACGCTGGTGATGTCCGGAGTGAACCGGACGATGCGCAGGTCCATGTCCACGAACAAGGTTCCGACCCCGGTTCCGGCGAACAAATTATTCATGTCGTTGTTCGCGCGGGACAGTTCGGCGATTTTGGCCTGCAGCGCGACATTGACTGATTCCAGTTCCTTCTTGGATGAGCTGAGTTTCTCATTGGAGAAGGACAACTCCTGGTTCACGGAATACATTTCCTCGTTCGAGGATTTGAGTTCCGCATTGGCTTTGCGCAGTTCGATCAAGGCGACCCGGAGTTGTTCTTCCTTGTCCAGCAGTTGTTGCTGGAGTGCGGCGATCCAGATCTCGGACTCGTTGTCTTGGTCGTATCCGGTCGAAGTTTCGAAAGCATTCACTCCTTCAAGGTCAGAACGCGATAAGGACGGTTGCTGTTCGAAGAACCGGCCCGGCTCCAGAATGATCAGGTACAAGGAGGCGCCGTTTTTTTTCGAGAGATCGGTCTTGATTCCGGAAATGAAATCCGTGGACACGGGCCGTACCGTCAGATTGACCGGCTGCACGTCACCGTCGGATTTGACGCGCAATCCAGGGCAATGCACGGTTTTTCCACCCGCATCGGCCCGATGCAGCGCCGTCCTCAAATCGTTGCGCAACCCGGGGCGGGCCATGTTCAGGATGTTGTTCACCCCGGACACGCCCGAAGGAGATTCCAGGTAGAGGCAGGTACGACCGTGCAGATAGAGAATGTCGCCCGAGCCGTTGACCAGCGCGGCTGCCAGGCCGACCTCCTGCAGAAGCGCCTGCTCGGTCAATTCCCGCAGCGGCAATCCCGCGGTCCATTTCTTTTCCTCATGACTTGGAATTAATCCCGAGCTGTCTACAGTCGGTGACGACGGATGCGCGGCGATGTGTTTCTGCTTGTGTTGATACAGTTTCATTTTGGCGTCCAAAGTCAGAAAAAGGTCGTCGATGTCCTTCACTGTCCCGGTGGGACACAGGAAAAGAAAACCATTCGGAACCAGTGCGTAATGGAGATTGGCAATGAGTTTGTTCTGCAGGTCTTCGTTCATGTAGATCAGGACATAGCGGCAACAGATCAGATCGAGCCGGGAGAGCGGATAATCCCGGATCATGTCATGTTCGGAAAAGACCACCATGTCCCGAATATCCTGGTTGATCCGGTAAGCGCCGGTTTCCCTGTCCATGGTAAAAAAACGGGCCAACCGTTTGGATCCGATATCCGAGGCAATGCTTACCGGATAGAGACCCGCCCGGGCCGTGGCGATTGCCTCGCTGTCCAGGTCCGTGGCGAAAATCTGGATCTTGAAGTTTTTTTGCAAGTTCTGCCGGCGTTCGCTCAAGAGCATGGCCAGGGAGTAGGCTTCCTCTCCGGTGGAGCATCCCACGGACCAGACCCGGATATTCGATCCGGAGATTTTTCCGGCAAAGAGCTTGGGGATGACCTGCTGCTCAAGGGCCTTGAATGCGTCGGGATCACGGAAAAAACTTGTTACGCCGATGCGCAGGTCGCGCAGCAGAGTCCGGATTTCTTCGGGCGTACGGCGAAGGTATTTCAGATACCCGTCCATAAACTCTATCTGATGGACGGCCATGCGCCGTAGAACTCGGCGATAGGTGATGGCAAGATGGTACTGGGAAAAATCATGGCCGCTTTCGTCGCGCACCAGGACCAGGATTTTCTGCAGCAAGCTCGAATCCTGCTGCGATGGGCCGGAGGCGGATTGGTGCGGCTTGCCCAGGGCTTGGGAGGCATAGGCGATGAGCCGGGGAAACATCGCGTCCGGCGGCAGGACGTAGTCGGTCAGTCCCGTTTGAATCACGGCGCGGGGCATGCCGCTGAATTCAGCTGAAGTGGGATCCTGGACCATGACCATGCCCCCTTCGCCCTTGATGTCCCGTACGCCTTGCGCACCGTCGCTTCCTGTGCCGGAAAGGACGATGCCGATGGCCTGTTCGTGTTGATCCCGGGCCAGGGAGCGGAAGAAGAAGTCGATGGGCATCCGCTGGCTGGGCGGCATTGTGGGTTGGAGAAGGTGGAGAGTGCCGCCCAGCAAGGCCAGATCATGGCCCGAAGGAATGACGTAGACGTGGTTGGGACGAATCTGCATTCCATCCCTGATCTCGTGAACTTCCATAGGGATGGTCTGCTTGAGCAGATCGGCGAGCACGCTGCTGTGGTCCGGAGCCAGATGCTGCACCAGGACAAAGGCCATGCCCGGTTCAGCACCCGGCGGCATGCCGGAAAAGAAAGCCTCCAGAGCCGCCAGCCCTCCGGCGGAAGCGCCGATACCCATCACCGGAAAGCCGGTCGACGGGTCTTTCGCAGGTGTCGCCTCGTGATGTTGCGCTGCAGCTTGCATGGGGGAAATCCCGGCCTGGTTCGAGAAACCTGCATGAATCCCCATGACTCGCCTTCTTCTTGACATGATGGCCTCTCGAGCACCGTCTTGCGGCGGCTCAGATTGAACTTCAGTCTAACAGGTAATCAACAAGGTCATCAACTGGCAGGGACCGGAGCGCTAAAGGCAGCACAGAAAAGCAGAAGCACGGCTTCTGAGGCGTTTAGTCCGGCAACCCCGCTACCCTATTCCCAATGCCGGGAACGTAGGCCGGTGGTTTTGCGTCGCACCCTTTCGAAATGCTTTGCCCTTGCGGATGTCTTTTTATTATCTATAATTTCCCGGAAGTGTTGTCGATATTATATGCATTTTGTAACAAATACACACTGCTTAAGATAATTAATTGAACAAAAAGCAACCTCTCAGGTTGTGTTCCAACCTGAGAGGTTGCTTTTTTTACGTTTAGCTGAATGGTAAAGTATGCATTTGGGGTAGAAAAAAAAATTTTGGTTAGAAGGAATATGGGCGGTAAAAAAAAGAAGGTCGAAAACAGCAGAAAGCATAGGTGGATGCGCATCTCATACAACCATGATTCATCCCGGGAGCAGGAGAGATGTTCATCTTTCCTGCTCCCGGGATCCCTGTTCGACAGATTCCGTTGCATGCCGCAAAAATTGCGTATTTGCATCACTCTCTATCCGAGAATGGCTTTCAGATCTTCATCCGGAGTGGTGATGGGCTTGATGTTGAACTTGTCTACCAGCACCTGGAGGACATTGGGCGAGGTGAAGGCGGGCAATGACGGACCGAGTCGGATGTCCTGGATACCCAGATACAATAGCGTGAGCAGGATGGCCACGGCTTTTTGCTCGTACCAGGACAGGATCATGGACAGCGGCAGTTCGTTCACCCCCACGCCAAACGCTTTGGACAGGGCCACGGCAATCTGGATTGCAGAGTAGGAATCGTTGCACTGACCGATGTCCAGAAGCCGGGGCAGGCCTTCGATGTCGCCCAGGTCCTTGTCAAAAAAGCGGAACTTGCCGCAGGCAAGGGTCATCACCACGCAGTCCTTGGGCACCTTTTCCACGAATTCCGTGTAGTAGTTGCGGCCCGGTTTGGCCCCGTCGCATCCGGCCACCAGGAAGAAGTGGCGGATCTTTTTGGACTTGACCAGGTCGATAACCTTGTCCGCCACGGACATTACGGCATTGTGCCCGAAGCCGACCATCACGGTCTTGTCCTGCACGTCCTCGGTGAATCCCGGCATTTCCAGGGCCTTTTCGACGACCGGCCCGAAGTCCCCGTTCTTGACGTGCTTGATTTCTGGCCACCCCACCAGACCGGTGGTGAAGAGATTGTCCCTGTACTTTTCCTGGGGGCGCATCAGACAGTTCGTGGTCATCAGGATGGCGCCGGGAAAAGCGCTGAACTCCTTGTGTTGATTCTGCCACGCCGTGCCGTAATGGCCGTAGAAATGCGGATAGGCCTTCAACTTGGGATAGCCATGGGTCGGCAGCATTTCGCCGTGGGTATAGATGTTGATGCCCTTGCCCTCAGTCTGTTTGAGCAGGTCTTCCAGATCCTTCAGGTCATGTCCGGAAATCAGGATGGCCTTGCCCTTCTTCGGGCCCAGGGGCACTTCCGTGGGCACGGGATCGCCGTAGGCGCCGGTGTTGGCCTTATCCAGGATCTCCATGGTCTTCAGGTTGGCTTCGCCGCAGCGCAGCACCAGACTCAGCCAGTCCTCCAGGGACAGATCCGTGCGGGCCAGCGCGGCCATGCTCTCATGGAGAAAGGCATAGATGGAGTCGTCGGTCTGCCCGAGTATCCGGGCATGGTCCGCATAGGCGGAAATGCCCTTCAACCCGAAGAGCAGCGTGTGCTTCAGGGAGCGCTTGTCAGTGTCGGTTTCCTTGTCGTTGAGCAGACCGTGCTCCTCGCCCTGGCGGATCATGCCATCCAGGGACGGAGCCGGTTCGAAATTCGTTTCCGGCGCGTCGAACTCGGCGGCTCCTCCCGCGGCCTTGACTTCAGACCGCACCTCCTCGCGATATTTTACGGCCTGTTCGATCAACGGCTTGAATCGTTCCGGATCGAAATCTACATTGGTCAGGGTGGAAAACAGGGCCTCGCAGACAAAGGCGTCCGCGTCCGCCCGCTTTACGCCCACCTTGCGCCCTTCATGGGCCACGATTCCCAGGCCTTGCAGCGCGTGGACCAGCAGATCCTGGAGCGCCGCGACATCCGGCTGTTTTCCGCAAACACCTATTTTTTCGCAGCCTTCGCCCTTGGCAGTCTGTTCGCATTGGTAACAAAACATGTTCATTGTATTACCCTCCCTGGTTTCAGTTGCTCAATTTATGCAGAGCATCTTCCAGATTTTTGAGATTTTGCGCCCAACGTTTAGGCTAGCAAAAGTCGTTCCTCACGGATGAATTGAATTTTAATTTCTTAACAATCTAGAATTATTAAAATTAAATCTTTTCTGACATGAGCAGAAGGAACCCTTCATGTGCAAAAAAGTGTTCCGCTGCAACACTTTTGTAACTGGTTGTTGCACAGCATGCGGATGATCTGGAAAAATCGGAATTCGAACCGGAATACTTTAGGCGGCTATTCCACCACCCAGACCGTGCAGTTTTTCGTATTGTGGACAATCTTGGTGGATACGCTGCCGAACAGGAACTCCTCAGCCTTGGACATGCCTCTGCGGCCGACCACCACGGTTCCGAAATCACCTTCCCGAATCACGCGCAGGATGTGGTCCGCCACGCCGAGGGGAGATTTGAAGCCGGTCTGGGACGGCACGGCATTGAAGGTCGGCACGTAGTACTCGGTGGAAACCGTCTTCGACGCGACGCCGTGCCCCTGTAGTGCGTCCCTGGCTTGGTCGAGATATTCACGCATCTTCTTCTCCTCCTGCTCGCAGGATTTTTTCCATGCTGCGTCATCCGGAAACGTATCGCGCTCTGGGTTGCGTTCCACATAGAGCAGTTGAATTGCAAAGCCGGGGGAACTGCCGATCATGGCGCCGACGTAATCCACGGCCCTGGTCGAATTTTCAGATGCGTCCACGGCGACAAGGATTTTTTTTAAGTTCATAATGATACCTCCGGAAAATGTTGAGTTCCTGGGACCGCCGCACTCCAATGCGACAATCTGGGGAATTACGCGTCACCTGGGATGTTCGCGCTCATATGTTGGCCGCACTGGGGTTCGGCGGTCCCAGGCTGCGTCCATTGTCCCATCGCAAACAATCGAAATCGCTATCGAAATCGCTATCGAAATCGCCCCACTTCCCCCCGTCTAAAATCCAACCCGCCGCAACAATTGCGCATTCACAGCCACAATCACCGTGCTCGCGGACATCAGGATCGCGCCCGTGGCCGGGGCAAGGATGATGCCGGCCCAGGCCAAGACCCCGGCGGCCAGGGGGATGGCCGCGATATTGTACCCCGCCGCCCACCACAGGTTCTGGATCATTTTGCGATTGGTGGCCCTGCTCAGCTTCACGATCCGCGAGACGTCCCGAGGATCGCTACGCACCAAAACCACGTCACCGGCCTCCACGGCCACATCCGTTCCCGCGCCGATGGCAATGCCGATATCCGCCGTGGCCAGCGCCGGTGCGTCGTTCACCCCGTCTCCGACCATGGCCACCCGCCTGCCGTCGTGTTGCAGTTCCTGAATTTTCTTGGCCTTATCCTCGGGCAGCACTTCGGCAAACACCGTATCAATGCCCAGCTCCCGCGCCACGCTGTCGGCCACGGCCCGGGAATCTCCCGTCAGCATGGCCACCTCGATCTTGAGTTGATGGAGATGCTGCACCGCGTCACGGGACTCCGGACGGATCGCGTCGGCCAGGGCGAACACGGCTACGACCTGGTTGTCCCTGACCAGATAAACCACGGCCTGGCCGTCATTTTCAAAGCGTTCGGCGGAATCACGAATCTGGTCAGGTGGACTGATTTTGAGTTCCCGCAGCAGCGCCGGGCCGCCGACCTTCATCGTTTGCCCGTCAACCACGGCCTGCACCCCGTGTCCGGGGATGGATTGGAAGTCCCGCGATTGCGGGATGTCGAGTTCCTTCTCCCGGGCGCTGCCGAGCAGAGCTTTTGCAATCGGATGCTCTGCGTCGTGCTCCACCGCGGCGGCCAGGCGTAGGGCCTCATTTGCTTCAATATCGGACAGGACCGCGCTGTTCACGACCCGATGCTCTCCCATGGTCAGGGTGCCGGTCTTGTCGAAAACCACGACATCAAGCTTCCGCGCTTCCTCCAGTCCGCGTCTGTCGCGGACAAGCAAGCCGTTTCGCGCGCCCACGGTCGTCGAAATGGCAATTACCAAAGGTACCGCCAGCCCCAGGGCATGCGGGCAGGCAATAACCAGCACGGTCACCATGCGGGTGATAGTGAAGTCCAGCGTGGCACCGAAGACAAGCCAGGCGATGAACGTCACTCCCCCTGCTCCGATAGCCACCAGGGTCAGATAGAACGCAGCCCGGTCAGCCAGAGTCTGGGCACGGGAGCGCGAACCCTGGGCCTGCTCCACCATCCTCATGATTCCGGCCAGGGCGGTCTCGTCGCCGACGCCTTCCACTTTCACGCGCAACGAGCCGTCCCCATTGATCGTTCCGGCTGTGACTTTGTCGCCCTGGTGTTTTTTCACGGGGCGGGACTCCCCGGTGACCATGGCTTCATTTACTGAGCTCTTCCCGTCCTCCACGATTCCGTCCGCGGGGATGTTCGCACCGGGTCGGATCAGCACCAGATCTCCTTCCTGCAGTTGGTCCACCGGGACCTCTTCGGTCCGGTCCCCTTCCAGAATTCGTTCCGCCTTGTCCGGCAGAAGTTTGGCCAGTTCCTTCAACGATCCCTGAGCCTGGGTTATGGAACGCATTTCGATCCAGTGGCCCAGCAGCATGATCGTGACCAGCGTCGCCAGTTCCCACCACAGGGCATGACCGTCAAAGCCCAGGGTCACGGCAACGCTGTAGACAAAGGCCACGGTGATGGCCAAAGAGATCAGGGTCATCATGCCCGGCAGGCGATCCGCCAGTTCGCGCACCGCCCCTTTCAAAAAGACCAAACCTCCATAAATAAAAACAAGGGTCCCGAAGATCGCTGGAATCAGGTCGGAACCGGGGAACCGCGGAGCGGTGTATCCGAACCAGTCCATGAGCATCGGTTCCCAGATCAGCGCCGGAATGCTGAGCACCAGGCAGACCAGGAATTTTGTGCGGAACATTTCTACGCTGTGGCCGGCGTGCTTGTCGTGGCCGGAATGATCGTCGCCATGCCCGCCGTTGTCCTGCTTCTTGTGTTCGCCGTGATTGCCGTGATCTTCGGCGTGTTTTGATCGACTGGAATGATTCCGGTCACTGGATGGGTGGTGATGACGCTGTTTTGGTGCTGTCATGTCATGTACCTCCTATGCTCGTGTCTCAGTAAACAGCATGTTCACCCCGAAAAAAAAGCAACCACTCAGCTCATCCGGGTAAAAGCGGACTAATACCCTGCCTTCGCGGGTATGACTGACCCGGAGACGGCTTCAGCAAGTCATTCCCGCGAAGGCGGGAATCCAGGTCATGCTTGCCTCAAGCGTTTGAAAGCAACCTTTCCCGCTCTGAGGCTGAGTTGTTACCGAATTGTCAGGCAAACAGCAGGTTATAAAAAAACAGGATCGAGAAAAATGCGTAGAAGACGATCGCAAATCCGGTTGCGATGATGAAAAAGATGCCGGGACCGTGATGGCGCGGAAGACGGCTCAGGTTCAGGTAGAGCGTCAGTGAAACCATGATCGGCAGATGGGCCGCGGTGATGATTCCTGCCACGGACAGGATGGCAACGGGGTTGCGCAGCAGCAGGAAGACGATGATCGGAATTACAGTCAGAATTATAATGATGTACAGGTTCATCAGCCGCCGACGCAATTTGGCTCGGGAAGTGCCCCTCTCGAACCGTTGCATGGTCCGCGGCAGCAGCATGAATGTTGCGTCCGCGTACATCCTGCCCCAGCCGTCCTGATTGGAAAGAATTGATCCCCACAAGGCTACGAAAATGCCCGCTACCAGCAGGTATTGTCCTGGCCCGCCCCAGACCTCGCCCAGCAGCCTGGCCAGATCCTCGGCCACCCGGATGCCTTCTGGAATGACGCCCTGGGGGCGGAGCAGCTCCGCACCCAGGGTGAGGAAAGAAAAGTTGACCATGGTGGCGCCGAGCACGCCGATGGCCGCCGTGGTGGACATGATGACCAGCCAGCGGCGCAGCCGCGCGTCCGCATCGCTGCGTACAGCCGGGGATTCCGGAGGCAAGGTGGCGTCTCCTTCGATGACCTCCCCGCCGTAACCTCGGGCCGCGACCCAGTAGGAGAACCACATCATGCCCGCGGCGCCGGCCAGGAGGAAGCCGAACCAGGGCAGAATGAAGTAGAGGTCGAAATCCGGAACCGCCGTGGGAACCAGGCCCCTGCCGTAGGCTTCCCACCCCGGAAAGACGGCGATCGCGGTCAGAAACACGGAAATAATCATGATCACCGCCATGACTGTGGTAACCAGCTCCAGCTTCTTGTAGTGGCCGCTGATCACCAGCGCCGCGGAAACAATGATGATGCCCACCGAAGTGACGGCCTGATTCAGGGGCAGCACGATCACCAGCGCGCTTCCCACAAGGGCCGCGATGCCGGATACCACCACGATCCCGCTGATGATGCCGGGCACGAAGATCAGCCATACGGCCCACCCCCTGGGGCCCTTCATCCCCTCGTACCCCTCCAGGATCGTGCGGCCGGAAACCACGGTGTAGCGTCCTATCTCCCGAATGATCACCCAGGTCAGAAACGTCACGATGAGCGCTGCCCAGAGCAGGTCGTAGCCGTACCGGGAGCCGACCCTGGGCGTGAACAGGATCGAACCGGAACCCACCGAAGAGACCATCCAGACAAATCCGGGACCGTACCATTTCAGCCGGTCCCACTTCGTGGGCACGGGCGCAACGAATGCCCTGCGCTGCTCCTGGCTCGTGTAGTCCGCTTCCTGATTCATGTCGCAAATCCCATAATTGCGGGCATGGCCGGTTTTGCGTCGCTGGTATCCGTCCGCTCGAACTGGACCACGATGGGAACATTGGATTCGATCACCGCCCCGTAATCCGTATCCAGCGGCGGAGCTTCGGGATTGATCAGGTTGTTGACGCGCACCCGCCGAATCCGGCGCGGCGGAATTTCCAGCCTGTACGGCCCCACCGGTTCGCGATCGGCATAGAACAGGGTCACCTCCACCTGCGCCTCCCGGTACCCGGCATTGAGGAAACACAACTCGTCCCTGCTGGTGTTTTCCGGCTCCCGGCCGGTGCTGCGCAACGGAATATGCCCCGCCGAGATCATCCAGGTAGTCCGTCCCATTTTCGTCATCTCCCCACCCCCATCATATTATCAGCATCCACCACCGAAACCCCAATCTAAACCCCAATCGAAATCGCCATCGTAATCGCAATCGAAATCCCAATCGAAAAAAAAAATCTCGCCGAAACAAACCCAAAACTCCGGACAAGCATGACCTGGATACCCGCCTTCGCGGGTATGACTGATTCAGAGGCGGCATGGAAAAATCAAGTCATTCCCGCGAAGGCGGGAATCCAGTGCCCTAATGAGCCTTTTCCCCAAGATGTGCTGAATAATTTTCCGTAAATTCTAACAATCAACCAAAAACAGTATACCTCACCTCTGACTTCCGCCCTCTGCCCTCTATCCCACTCCCTTCTACCCTTCCTCGAATATCGTCCGAAGGTATTCGTTCATGAACACCCCTTCCGGATCCATGGATCTGCGGATCTCCTGGAAGTGATCCCAGCGCGGGTACAGCTTTTTCAGATCAGTGGCGGTCCGGTAGTGCTTCTTGCCCCAGTGCGGCCGGCCGCCGTATTTGGTCAGGTACGGTTCGATGTCTTTGAAGAAGGCGTCGTGCGGCAGGGAAGCGTTGTGGTGCATGGAAATGGTGGCCGTGGCCCGGCCGTGGGCTCCGCTCAGCATGGCCTCGTCCGCGGCCACGGTCCGATACAGAACACGCCATCCCACGTCCTTCCTGTGGACTTCCTTGATCCGCTGGCGGATCTCCTCGAAACAGGGTGGACCGTTATCGATGGGCAGCCAAAATTCAATTTCATCAAACTTATTGTCCCGCGATCGGGGAATGACATCGCCACTCCATCCCACTCGCTCCTTCTGGCACCAGGCATACGGGATGTCCTCCGGCCCTGTACCGGGAATGTTCAGGGTCCTCAGCTTGGCCTCGTCGCTACGAGGGTACCAGTAAAAGTCGAAATTACGGTTCGAGGCGATGAGCTTGTCCAGGTTGACCATGCAGTCCTCGATGTGGGTGCACCATTCCTTGCGGTGCAGGTGGAAGGCCGGCAGCAGCCTGAGCCGCAGCTCGGTGAAGATGCCCAGGGTTCCCAGGGCCACCCGGGCGGCCAGGGTCAAATCTGGATCGTCCTTGATGTTGAAATCGACGATCTCGCCTTTGCCGTTGACCAGCCTGCCCCCCACGAGATGATTGGAGATGATCCGCAAGTTACGTCCCGTACCGTGGGTTCCCGTGCCAATGGCCCCGGCCAGGGCCTGAAGATCAACGTCTCCGAGGTTCTCGAGAGCCAGGCCATGCTCGAGAAAAATCTCGTTGGCCTCCTTGAGCATCGTTCCGCCCCGGATGGCGATATTCGCTCCATCTTTGGCCACAAAGCCCTTGAAGTGTTTCATGGACACCAGGATGTCCGGCGTTTGCACCAAAGGCGTCGAGGAATGCCCCGCTCCGCTGACCCGAACGGTCTTGCCCTCCTCGCCGGCTCGGCGGATGATCCGGGCAAGCTCTTCTTCGTTCTCGGGCACAACCACGGCAGCCGGGGTAAACCGCAAGCTTCCGGACCAGTTCGACCATTCGCTCATCGTGCGCTCTCCTTTGATTAAAGATGAACCGCCCGCTTCGCTCAAGGCGCGGAGGACGCCAAGGAAAACATTTTGGAAAGCAGGGAAAAAGCTGCTTTCCAAAAGGATGCCCCACCCCTGTCGGGGTGATGTCAAGTTGCCGTCAGGCGTGAAGCCTTTTGGTTTCCGCATCTTTCCAGCGGAAGCCAGAAAATTCTTCTTGGCGCCCTCCGCGCCTTGAGCGAAGCGGGCGGTTCACTCTTCCTATCATAACCCCCGTACGCTTGAGCCAAAGACACGCATCCAGGGTGATCCGCAACGGCAAACCGACAAAATGCACTACCTGCGGACCTCACTCCTTTGTCGCGACGGATTTCCCGGCAGTATCCCCATTGTTCCGGAATTCCCTGTGTCCTGGAGTGCCGATCGGATCATGCACCGGCACGTCCAATCCCTTAGCGTAGGCCAGATACAAAGTGCTGTTGATCAGGCCGATGTGCGTGAAGGCCTGGGGAAAATTACCGAGAAACTCGCCCGTCTCCGGATCCACCTGTTCGGAAAAAAGGCCGAGATGATTGGCGTGTTGGACAATGTTCCTGAAGATCTTTTCGGCTTCCTCGATCCGCCCGGAAAGCGCCAGAACGTCCACCAACCAGAAGGTGCACAACCCCCACGCCCCCTCTTCTCCGGGCAGGCCGTCATCAGCGATGTAGCGACGGATCAGATGGTCAAACATCAGCTCCTCCATGATCCGGTTCACGGTGCCCTGAATCTTGGGGTCGTCCGCGGGCAGAAACTCCACCAGCGCCAGGCGGAGATTGGCGGCATCCATGTCCTTGGAGCCGTAGGACTGAACAAAAGCGTTCAGTTCGGTATCGAACCCCTTTTGCATAACCTCTTCCCGGATCTTGGTCCGGGTTTCGTCCCACAGGTCCACATTGCCCTTGAGTTTGTAATGCTTGGCCAGAAGCAGGGCCTTGTCCAGGGCAACCCAGGCCATGGCCTTGGAGTAGACGAAATGGCGCGCCTCTCCCCGAACCTCCCAGATGCCGTAGTCGGGCCGCTCCCACACTTCCACCACGTGGTCGGCGATCCAGGCGATGAATTCCGTGATGTCTTCGGTGAGCGGATGGCCTCTCCGGGCCAGTTCGTACGCCGTACTGACCAGCTCGCCGTAGACCTCAAGCTGGAACTGACCGTATGCTTCGTTGCCGATGTTCACCGGCTTCGATCCCTTGTAGCCCTCCAGATGCTCGAGCTGCTGCTCGGTCAGTTTCAATTCGCCGTGCAGGCCGTACATGATCTGCAGATCCCGCTGGCAGGACTTGCAGGATTTGGAAACTTCCTCGAACCAGCGCATCAGGTCCACGGCTTCCGCTTCATGGCCGATGGTAATCAGGGCCTGTCCGGTCATGGCCGCATCCCGGATCCAGGCATAGCGATAGTCCCAGTTGCGCACCCCCCCGATCTCTTCCGGCAGGGACGTGGTGGGCGCAGCGGCAATGGAACCAACGTCGCCGATGCACATCAGCTTGATGACCAGCGCCGAACGGATGACCATGTTGATCTGATCCCCGGCCCAGGCCTGCTTCATGACGCTGCCTTCCTGATGCAGCCAGCCGTTCCAGCACTCCAGGGTGGATTTGAGCGCGAGAGCGGTTTCATACCCGTCCTTCCCGTCATCCTCACCCCAGCACACGACGATGGCCTTGCTCTCTCCGGGATTGATCCGGAACCGAGCCCGGATCAGGGGGCCGTGATCGTCCTCGCTCAGCTCCGCGTTATTCAGACCTTCCAGGCGCATGGCGTCTTCGTCGCTCCGGGCAATCCATCCTCCTGGGGCTTGTTCCAGGGCGACGGTTTTCCTGGCGTAATCGAATCGGGGACACCACAGGACCTCGACGTCCACGGAATCCCCGTGGCATTCGATCAGCCGGTGAATCTCCGGTGGCGCATAGGAGCCGTTACGCCCGTTAATGTCGCCTTCCAGGGGCATGAAGTCGGTCACCGTGAGGACGGCGCCCTCCAGTTCGAAGCTGGTCTTCAGGACGTTGCTTTTCTGGACATATTCCTGATTGCCGCTGCCCCCCCCCGCTGGACCGATCCGGAAAAAACCTCCACGCCGGGCATCCAGGATGGCTCCAAACACGCTGGGACTGTCCATTTTGGGCAGACAGCACCAGTCGATGGAACCGTCCCTGGCGATCAGGGCGACGCTTTTCAGATTGCCGATGATGCCGTAATCGGAAATGGGCTTGTAATCCTGGATGTTCATCCTGCTGACTCCTTTTTCAGTGTGGGATATATTAGCGGTTCATTCGGCTGGAACGTGAATGAAGAATTGAACCGCCCGCTTCGCTCAAGGCGCGGAGGACGCCAAGAAGAAAGAATTTTTGCCTTCCGCTGGAAAGATGCGGAAGGCAAAAGGCTTCACGCCTGCGGCAAATTTGAAATCACCCCGACAGGGGGGTGAGGCATCCTTTAGGAAAGCAGCTCTTTCCCTGCTTCCTAAATGTTTTCCTTGGCGTCCTCCGCGCCTTGAGCGAAGCGGGCGGTTCAAAAAAATTACGAAGCCATTACTTTGCAAGGCCGCTGATCTCCGGGCCGAAATCACGGACAAAAACATCCTGTTCCCGATTGACGTTGTGGAGCGTGATCGTGGAAAAACCCATATCCATGTCCTCCTTGATCCATTCCAGTTGCTTTCCAAGATCAGAAGAAATGCGGACATGACCGTGCATGTCGTCCGGACGGACATATTTCCCGGCCTCTTCGAATTCGCTGGGCAACCGCAACTGGGCCAGCAGGGAGCTGTCGAAAATGTTGGTTCTCCATTCCTGCCACGCTCCTTGCAAGGCCGCCTCGTCGGTTTGGGCATAGGATATTTGCGCCTTGAGGATCATGGGCTTGTCTTTGCCGCCGCCGCGATGAAACGCCTCGACCACCTTGTTCATTTTCTCCCTTTCCGCGGATATGGTGATCATCCCGTCTGCCCATCCACCGATCCATTCCGCCGTCTCCGGACTGATGGCCGCTCCGATGAGCATGGGGGTCTGCGCGGGCAAGGAATAGAGTTTCGCCTCCTCGACCTTCACATGGCCGTAATGGGTCACGGTTTCGCCGGCCCAGAGCGAGCGGACGATTTGCGCGGATTCGTGCAGCATGATCATCCGAACCGCTTTGGCGGGCCAACGCTGTCCCACGACGCCTTCATTGAGCAGTTCGCCGCTGCCCAGGGCCATCCAAAACCGGCCGGGAAACATTTCCGAAAGCGTGGCCCCGGCCTGGGCCAGGATGGCCGGGTGATACCGCCATCCGGGAGCAGTGACCACGCCGTGGGGCACCCCCGTTGCCTGCAGGGACGCTCCAAGCCAGGACAGGGCAAAGCCGCTCTGCCCCTGCTGGGTGCTCCAGGGATTGAAGTGATCCGAACAGGTTATGCTTTGAAAGCCGGAATCCTCCGCAAATTGGGCAAGCTCAAGCATTTTTCCCGGGGGAAACTGCTCGTGGGATGCGTGATAACTGATCATGGTTTGTCTCCTTGCAATCCAAACTTCCGGCACATCCGGTTCAAGCGTACATGACAGGATGAGCTAAAACAAATTGAACCGCCCGCTTCGCTCAAGGCGCAGAGGACGCCAAGAAGAAGGATTTTTGCCTTCCGCTGGAAAGATGCGGAAGGCAAAAGGCTTCACGCCTGTCGGCGAACTCGTCATCACCCCGCCAGGGGTGAGGCATCTTTTTGGAAAGCAGTTTTTCCCTGCTTTCCAAAATGTTCTTCTTGGCGTCCTCCGCGCCTTGAGCGAAGCGGGCGGTTCCTTCTTATTCTTCCTTCTTCACTCTTCATTCTTCTTTCTTCATTCGTCTTTGATCTTCTTGTACAAACGCTCCGTATCCTCCCGGCGGCATAGCTCGGACCCCGGCGTCATCACCGCGGCCGCGCCGGCGGCCACGCCGAAGCGCACCGCGTCCGGCATGTTCCACCCCCGGAACAGTGCCGTGACCATGCCGGCCACCATGCTGTCACCCGCCCCCACCTTGCTTTTGATGGGCACGTTGGGTGCTCTTGTCCTGAAAACGCCCTCCTTCCAGACGAGAAGCGCACCGGCTGCTCCAAGGGAGGCGACGATCACCTCGGCGCGTCCCGCCTCAACCAGGTCTTGCAGCAGTTCTTCCTGCTCCTGTTCATTTTCGAGGGCCTTCCCGGCCAGACTTTCCAGTTCCGGATGGTTCGGCTTCATCAGGAAGACGCCTGTTTCGGAAGCAATTGTCAGGGGGTCCCCGGAAGTGTCGAGGATGACCTTTGACCCGGTTTTTTTTGCGAATCCGGCGATCCTGGCGTAAAAATCCGGCGGTACTCCAGGCGGCAGGCTCCCGCTACAGACAAGAAATCCCGGAGTCGGGTCCATCTGTTCCAGCCTGTCCAGGCAGCCTTGCCATTCGTGCACCTGGATCTCCGGACCGGGCATGCCGAAGCGGTATTGTTGTTGCGTGGATGTTTCGAAAACCACGAGATTTTCTCTGGTCAACCCCTTGATTTGGTAGGGATCCTGGCGGATTTCCTCCGCGTCCAGGAGCCTTTTGAGCATGTCGCCCGGAGGCCCACCTGCAAGATAGACGGCCAGGGAATCCTCTCCGAGCTTCTTGACGGCTCTGGACACGTTGACGCCGCCTCCTCCCGGCTCATACCGGGGACGATCGCAACGCAATTTGCGCTCCGCCACAACGTTGTTGATGGACGTACTCTTGTCGATGGTCGGATTCATGGTCAGCGTTACGATTCCAGACATGATGCCTCCTGAAAGTTTTTTTAGTCCAATGAATTCTCAGACATAGATAAATGAAAGAACAGTAGGAGTTTCCCGTAGTTCAGGGTTTCCCAACATGTATCCTGAAGCAGGCCTGTATCAAAAGCCAATATCACTTCATCGCAAAAGATATCTAAACTCATAGCCGCTTCGTCGGCGGTACAGATTGATTACCGTTGATCAGGTGGGCAAATACAGACTTTTCCCCATGCCTGTGTTTCTATAAAAAGATAATAAAGACATAAAGGTACAACTCCTGAAGAAGCATTGCCAATCCATTTCAATCGCCATCGGCCGAAAGGATCACTCATGGGCAAACCAAAAATATTGATCGTCGATGATGAGCACCACATTCGGATGCTTTATAGTGAAGAACTGAGCAGTGAAGGATATGAGGTGCGGACAACCGATGGATCGGGGAACATTCTCGATATCCTGGCCGAAACAAAACCTGATCTGGTGGTTCTGGACATCAAACTCGGCAAGAATCGCTCCGGCCTGGACTTGCTGCAAAAAATCAGGATGAACAACAAAACGCTGCCGATCATTCTCTGCAGTGCCTATGAAAGTTATCAGGATGATCTCAAAACAATGGCGGCCGACGACTATGTGGTCAAATCATTTAATGTGGGAGAACTGAAGGAAAAAATCAAAAAGCTTCTCCAGTTGCATGAACAACCTCTACCCGATGATTTGTCATTCATCCTGGCCGACATCAATACGGCACTGCATCATGGTTCACCCATAGGTTCGCGAGGCAACAGGTCAAGCTAACACTGATGCGTCATTGCAGCCTGAGCAGTTTGCATTCCTCGCGTCCATTTCGTATGTGCAAGACAAAATGCCCGAGGACAAGATATTATCATGACAGTCTGGTCTCTGATCTACAATAAATTCGACCCTGAACAGGAGAAGTTGCGCGAAGCTCTGTGCACCTTGGGAAATGGCTACTTTGCCGCCAGAGGAGCGGCATCCGAGGCGCAATCCGACGACACGCACTACCCCGGCACCTATCTGGCGGGAGGATACAATCGGCTGCAAACGGAAATGCAGGACAGGTTCATTGAAAACGAAGACCTGGTGAACCTTCCCAACTGGCTCAGCCTGAGCTTCCGCTACGCGGACCAGGACTGGTTCCATCTCAAGAATGTGGAGATCCTGGAATATCGCCAGGAACTGGACATGAAACGCGGCATCCTGCACCGCAATGTCCGGTTCAGGGACAGCCAGGGCAAACGGACCCGGATCAAGGAACAGCGTCTCGTGCACATGGCCCAACCGCATCTGGCGGCCCTGCGTCTGGTCTTCAGCCCGGAAAACTGGTCCGGCGAGGTGGAGTTTCGTTCAGCCCTGGACGGCAGAGTGATCAACGGCGGAGTTGATCGGTATCGGGATCTCAACAACGTCCACCTGGAACCCGTGGAAAGCGACATGCCGGACGCGGAAACGATCCGTCTCAAGGTCAGGACGAACCAGTCCCGGCTGGAAATTGCCCAGGCGGCCAGGACAACTCTTTGCGGCAATGGCGAACCGCTGGACATCCGCCATGAGAACGTGGTGGAACCGAAGTACGTTGCCGGACATTTCCTCGTCCAGGTCGGCAAAGGCATGGATATTCGTGTCGAGAAGATCGTCAGCCTGACCACGTCGCGTGACAAGGCCTCTTCCGAGTGCAGGCTTGAAGCCATGAATCATGTCCGCAGTGCCGGGGATTTCGAAAGTTTGCGCAATAGCCATATCCTGGCTTGGAAGCACCTGTGGCGGCGCTTCGACATCGACTTCGAGGAAAAGAACCCGCCCATTGAGGATCGGACCGGCATGATCCTTCACCTGCACACGTTTCATCTGCTCCAGACCACTTCCCTGCACACCATGGACCTGGACGTGGGCGTGCCGTCGCGCGGCTGGCACGGAGAAGCCTATCGCGGCCACATCTTCTGGGACGAGCTGTTCATCTTCCCCTTTCTGAACCTCCGTGTTCCGGAGATAACCCGGTCTTTGCTGATGTACCGCTACCGCCGCATCGATCAGGCGCGAGCCGCGGCCGCGGAGGCGGGCTACAGGGGCGCCATGTATCCGTGGCAAAGCGGCAGCAACGGCCGCGAGGAATCGCAGCGGCTGCATCTCAACCCCAAGTCCGGCCGCTGGATACCGGATCATTCCCGCCGTCAGCGCCATGTCAACGCGGCCATCGTCTACAACATCCGCGACTATTATCAGGCCACGCAGGACATGGAATTCCTCTCCTTTCACGGCGCGGAGATGGTTCTGGAAATAGCCCGGTTCTGGTCCAGCATCGCAACCTACAACAGCACCATGGACCGATACGAGATTCTGGGCGTCATGGGGCCGGACGAGTATCATGAAGCCTACCCGGATTCCGATGCCCCCGGCCTGCACAACAACGCTTACACCAACGTCATGGCGGCCTGGGTCCTGAACGAGGCGCTGGAAATGCTGGAGGTGCTTCCGGAGGACCGCCGCAAGGAACTGTGCGAAAAGCTGGCGTTGGGGGAGGAAGAACTCAAGCGGTGGCGGCACATCAGCCGCCGGATGCGACTGGTCTTTCACGGCGACGGCATCATCAGCCAGTTCGAGGGCTATGATGCGCTCCAGGAATTCGACTGGGAGGGGTATCGGGAAAAATACGGCGACATTCAACGCCTGGACAGGATTCTGGAAAGCGAGGACGACAGCCCGGATCACTACAAGGCCTCCAAGCAGGCCGACGTACTGATGCTGTTCTACCTCTTCTCGGCGGATGAACTCAGGGAACTGTTTCAGCAGCTCGATTATCCCTTTGACGATGAAACCATCCAGAAAAACATCGACTACTACATACAACGCACTTCCCACGGATCGACCCTGAGTCAGGTGGTCCATTCATGGGTGCTGCTCAGAAGAAACCGGGATCATTCTTGGAAGCTTTTCTCCGAGGCTCTGGAAAGCGACATTTCCGATGTCCAGGGGGGGACGACGCCCGAGGGAATTCATCTCGGCGCCATGGCCGGCACCGTGAACATGATCCAGGTGGGCTACACCGGCCTGGAAACCCGCGGCGACGTGCTGTGGTTCGATCCCTGCCTGCCCAGCGATCTCGCCAGGATGGAGATGCATATTCACTATCGGGGGCACAACCTGCGTATCGAAATTTTTCCGCAATACATGAAAATCACGGCCTGCAGGGCCAGGAAAAACGTCATCAAGATCGGCTACAAAGGAACAATCCATGAACTTGACGAGGGGAAAACGCTGGAAATCGCGTTCAGGCGACAATGAGGAGATGTGCACATGATCAATGCGTATGGACCATCCATTGAAGAAAACGGCGTGCGGTTCCGGCTTTGGGCTCCCGGCGCCGATCGGGTGGATTTGGTCTTGAAGGATCGGGAACGGCCGGATCGCCGGGAAAGAATGACCCCTCTCGAGGACGGTTGGCTTGAAGTCCTGGTCCCGGAGGCCGGAGCCGGAACCCTGTACAACTTTCTGATCAACGAGGAAACCCTGGTGCCGGACCCGGCTTCCCGTTTCCAGCCCGAGGATGTTTTCGGCCCCAGTCAGGTTGTGGATACCGCCGCCTTTCGCTGGGACAATCCCAACTGGAAGGGACTGCCCTGGAACGAAACCGTGCTGTACGAACTGCATGTCGGCGCGTTCACGCCCGAGGGCACCTACAACGGGGGGCGGACCAGGCTCAATTACCTCAAGAACCTGGGCATCACGGCCATTGAACTGATGCCCCTGGCGGATTTTCCCGGTCGTCGCGGCTGGGGCTACGACGGCGTGCTGCCCTTTGCGCCGGACTCGATCTATGGAACGCCCCAGGAACTGAAGTGGCTCATCGACGAGGCCCACGGCCTGGGAATCATGGTCTTTCTGGACGTGGTCTACAATCATTTCGGCCCGGAAGGGAACTACCTGCACCTCTACGCTCCGGACTTCTTCAACCCGGAGCGGCACACCCCCTGGGGAGCGGCCATCGACTTCACCATGCCCCAGGTGCGTGAATTCTACATTGCCAACGCTCTCTACTGGCTGGAAACATATCGCTTCGACGGTCTGCGTTTCGATGCGGTGCATGCCATCGAGGACACGACCACGCCGCACATCATTGAGGAAATGGCCCAGCGCATCAGGCAGGTTCTGCCCCAGGACCGACACGTTCACCTTGTCCTGGAGAACGACGCCAACCAGGCCCATTACCTGGCCCGAAGCCGGACCACCAGTCGGCCCAAGCTCTACACGGCTCAATGGAACGACGACATCCATCACACCTGCCATGTTCTGGCCACAGGCGAGCACCACGGCTATTATTCGGACTTCGTCGAAGCCCCCCTGCATCGATTGGGGCGGTGTCTGGCCGAAGGTTTCGCCTACCAGGGCGATCCATCGGAGCATCACGACGGCAAGGTCAGAGGCGAACCCAGCGCGCACCTGCCCCCGGAAAGTTTCGTCGCCTATCTTCAGAACCACGACCAGATCGGCAATCGGGCCCGGGGCGAGCGACTGAGCTTGCTGACCACTCCGGATCGACGGACCGCGCTGGCATCCATCATCCTGCTCTCACCCCAGATCCCGCTGCTCTTCATGGGCGAGGAATGGGGAACACAGCGCCCTTTCCCCTATTTCTGCGATTTCGAAGGCGACCTGGCCAACTCCGTACGCGACGGCCGGCGCAGGGAGTTCTCCGGCTTTCCGGAATTCTCCGATCCGGCCATGCTTGAGCAGATCCCCGATCCGACCCATCCGGACACCTTCAAGAAGGCAGTCCTGCATTGGAACGAACCGGTCCAGCCCAAGTATGCCCGGTGGTTGGACCTGAGCCGGAAACTGCTTGCGGTTCGCCGTAGTCAGATCCAGCCCCTGCTGCCCCTGATCCGGCCCGGAGAGGCGAGATGGAAGATTCTTCAGGATGCAGTGCTCCTGGTGCAGTGGTCGCTTCGCGACAACCGGTCGCTTGTCCTGGCAGCCAATATCGGCTCGCAATCGCTGTTCATCGAGCCGCGGGACATCGAGTCCTGGAATGTCGATGTGAAAAATATCCGGATCGAGGAACTGTTTGCTTCATCCAACGCTCTCCTTGAACAACAGGAACGCCTCATCCTCGGCCCCTGGGCAGTGTACTGGTGCACCGCGGGACGTTGAAGCAAAAGGTCGCTCTGGGGTGGCCGTTGCCTTGACTAGGGCCGAAAAAAGCGTCTGAAACGGCGCAAGCCGCTTCAGACGCTTGGAATTTGCGTATCTTCCGAAACGCGGTGGCTACTCATTTCATCGTTGCACCATATGCTGCAAATCGATGACCCGAACTTCGTCCTGTCCCGCGACGCTCACGAACGCGATGGTATCGTGGATGCACATTGCCAGACAGATGCCGTCCAGGTCCTCCCTGCCCACCATGACGATCTCATTTGGATCGCTGATGTCGTACATGATGAACCCCTTGTCCGAACTGGCCAGGAACGCATGATTTCCGGAAACAACGGCCAGGGGAGCCCCGCCGGTGTCGATGGTGGCAGTCAGTTTCGGACTTGTTGGCGCATGAATGTCAAAAATATGCATCTTACGCTCGGAAGTGTTCATGAAAAGGACCGACTCCGATACTCCCAGGCTCCGAGGACGTCCGGGGACGTCGATCATCGTCAGTTCCCTTGGATTGTCCGGTTGCCTCAGATCGAAAACATGCAGTCCGCCATTGAAATTGGCCACGTAGGCAAAACCGTCGAAAACGGCAAATCCTTGAACCTGGGCCGGCGAGTCCATCCTGGCGATCTGGCGCGGGGCCCCGGGCCAAGAAATGTCATAAATCCGCAAGCCTTGTCCGGAGATGGAGGCTAGGGCGTAATCGCCAAAAACCTTGAATGCCTGAATTCCGCCCCCGAAAACCTCGTATCTGCCCTCTTCAAGGCATCGTTCAGGATTCCGGACATCAATGATCAACAACCCTTCGCGATCGTCGACCACGTAAGCAAATCCTTTGGAGAAATCCATGTCAATGATGCGACCGTTCGTCTGGAGGCATCCCAATTCCGTTGGATTGTTCGGATCGTTCATATTGACGATGGTCAATCCCGGTTCCGTGTTGGAAAGAAAGGCGTTGACCCCATCAATGCGAACGCAGGCGCGACCGAACACATTGCCGCACTGCGTATTGCCGGCTACGGGAACGATCCAATCCATGGTACACCAAAACAACATTGCCACTGCCGCGAATACCAGTTTCCATTTCGTCATGACCATGACCTCCATCGTTGAAGATATATATTGTTGTACTTGCGCCGCCGCCACGATTACTCAAAGCAACATGCTCCCGACGTGACTTTTAATTACGCTGCGCAAGAGCCTCGACCGTACTCCAATGCGGCTTCCGCTGCTCCGGAGAGAACCATCATCCCCAGTGTCGTTCGCGCGATGATCGCGGAGTAGTCATTTTTTACGCAATAATCGCTGATCGCCACGTCCGCATATTGCGCATAATGATCCGAGCATCCGCCGCAACCATTGCCCCGTCCCTGGTTCATTGCCTCATCGCTGCAAAATATGCCGATTTTCATGGCAAAGCTCTCCGCCGGCATCACCCCGAGATATTCCATTTTGCGCAGAGCATGGATTTGACATGGCCTGCCGACGAACCCCAGCTTTTCCGAATCAGGGGATCCCCCCCCCGGGTGACCGCCGTTCGCCGCAATTCCAGAACCGTTCGGAGCAGCCCGGTACAGAAGCGACCCAAGACCCGGTTCCATGAACAGTGGTTCATTTCGAACAATTTCCGATTCTTCGTGAACCACCAGAGGCAGCCGGTCTCCGTTTGCACGAGGGACGCAGATTCCACGCAGATAGCCCGTATTCAGCATATGGATCAGTAAAGCAGGCAAGGCTCCACCGTTGCCTGACTCTTTGCGCAGCTTTTCATCTTTCGCCCTGTACAAACCAACGCCCAGTACGCGACCGCATGGGTCTTGCCAGGACAGCATCTCCTTGACGTGTTCATCCAGGTCGCCGCTTGCCGGGCAAATCAGGTAGCACACGCCGCACTGGCTACATCGATTCTGATCCGTATAATTTGGGTATCCGTCTTCACCCAGTTCGAGTGCAAAGTACTGCGTCGTGCTGCAGTACGTCGCGCATCCCCCGCAACGTCGACATTGTTTTTGAGAGAGGAATTCACGTTCCAGATCCAAGAATCCTTTCGAGTTGTCATCTACACTTTCGACATCCAGCCCCGCCGAGACAGGGGGGCCTGCACCTCTGAAATTACTTTTTCCTTCACGACGAAATGCCTTTCCCTTTCTAGAGCTCTTTGTTGATCGTCGCTGTTCCACTGTTTCCATGCCGCCAGAATTTTTCGCCGATCCTCGCATCGTCTTCTTGAGTGGCTCATCTACCCTCATGGCTCTCCCCCTTTATTGATTGTTCCTTGCCCGTCGGCTTTGATCCTATAGATGGACGAGTATCCGTTGCGTAACAGATTCGGTAACATCAGCCGGAAGGCTGGAAGCCAGTCACGTTCTGGGGGGACTTATTTCAGCGGGAGAAAGACGGCTGGTGGGGACTGGGGGGGAGGGATTGTGTTTTAAATATTCAAAATTCCAATCAAAATCCCAATCGCAATCGAAATCGCAATCGAAATCTCGATCGAAATCTCGATCGAAATCGAGCATGCACTGAATGTTCGTCTCAAATGAACGGAAATCAGAATCAGCTTGCTCAAGAGAGACTGGGACGGCAACGTGCTGTCTTATCTTTACAGCTTTGGTCAAACAGCTTCCCGTGCTTGGCGGGCCAAGGACAAGAGAGTGGTTCCGGGCAGGACGTCGTAATCCTTTTTCAGGCGAAAACGGGCCTGTCGGAAAACTGCCAGGGCGTCCGAAGGATACCCCATGTTTAAGTATGTCTGCATGAGCAGGGCAAAGATCTGCTCATTGATCATGGACATGTTTTGAACCCGGAGAAGATACTCCAGGGCTTTTTCCGACTCACCCGTCAGCAGACAGCGTTGAGCCAGATAAACAACCCCCTGCACATACTCCTTGCGAAGACGCTGTCGATACTCGTCAATCCACTGTCCGGTCACGTCGGCCGGAATAAAATCGCCCGTGTATCCGTCCAGAATCCCGGCCAGATCATCGACGGCGCATTCCGCATGCAACGCATCTTGCAACATTTCCTGAAAACTGAGGCAATCAACCCGGCACAGCCGCTTGACCATTGAAACGCGACTGTCCGTAACGACCAACCAATTCACCTGATCACCCAATACCCTGTTCACAAGCTTGCGAAGCCGGGAAATAGCCACTTTGAGGTTGTTCGCGGCCATGTCTCCATCCTTGTCCGGCCAGAGCAGATCCACGAGCAATTCTTTGGAAACCTTGGTTCCGCCGTTTACGATCAAGGCTTTGAGGAGCAGCTTTGTTCTTTCGCCGCGCCATTTCCGGTCGTACAAAATCTGGTTGCCCACGGTCATCACGAAATCGCCCAGGGTCTGAACGTGAACAACCACGCCTTCGGAATCGGACCAGGAGAAAGTCGACTTTTCCTTGAATTGCAGTTCACGACGCAGATTCTCCATAAATCCTGGTGGCCTGTTGACCACGCGCAGACTTTGTCCGTTTGTTGAGAGACGCATGCCGAGATCATGGAACTCCCAGGCCCGTGCGGTATCTCCCTTGCGAATTTGCAGCCGGACCATTTCCATGGCGCCGCAAGCGGCGAAATACTGGAATCCGGTTTGTCGCCATTGGGTGATCCACTGTAAAAGAAAAGATTCCGCTTCATCCGTTCTGCCCAGATCCACTAATGCCTGGGCAGCTACAAGAGCGTTTTGACTTGCGGGCAGCGGGCCATTGCTGAGATTGCCCCGCTCCATGCCTTCGTTCGCATGCAGCAACGCTTCGTAGGGTCTTCCGAGGATCAGTTCGTAGACGCCGAGGCAGTAGTGGACACATGCGCAAAAATAATGATTGCGTTGCGGAACCGCCTCTCGGCGGAGTTCATTGGACAGTTCTTCGGCATCTTCCTTCTTCCCCAGCTCGGAAACCGTCATCAGCAGAGGACCCGAGATCAGCAGCCGGGCGGAAACGGGAAGATGCTCCGCCATGGGATAGGCCAATATCTGACGGAATTTATCCTCCGCTTCGAAGCATCTCCCCTCGAAGTAGTTCAGCAGCCCGTCCAGAGTCTTGAGCTGGGACACGGCCCCGAAGGATGCGTCATCCACCGCGCAGAGCGGAAGCGCGTCATCAACAAGAATTCGGAGGGCCGGAAAGTCACCGGTAAAGGTGAGGGGCATCCCGGATATCCAGGCCGCTCGCAGCATCAGGGATGGGGAACCGGCGTGAGCGGCCTGATTATTTGCGAATTTCGCATAGTGCAGCGCGGATTCGAAATCTCCTTTGCACAGCATCACGATGAAGGCTTTTTCAAGCCATAAGCCGGCAGCCGCCGGATGAGAGACTTCGGTCAATTTTAGTGTTTCGTCGACGAGCAGGTTCCAGTTTTCCAGACGTTGAAGGGAGTTTCCGCTGCTCCAGATATGGAACACGCCCATCTCGATGGCCGCGGTTGCATAAAGAGCATCCCCGGCTTCATGAAATTCCCGGTGATATGCCAGCAGCTTCTCCTGGTCCGCCGTCCCCTGGAAGACATCAATGAGAAAACGTATCCGGGCCGTTCCCGCGAAGCCCTTGACCACATGCAGCAGCGGCATGACATGCATGCCCAACCTGGGCAGGTGCAGATCCAGCAGCCAGTCAGCGCCGAAATCTTCCATCAATCTAGCGTACTGATCCCAAAGGCCGTGCCGGTAGCAGACCTGGAAAGGTTTAAGCAGCCGGGTCAGAGGTACCTTTCGCATGTCCGATCTCCTTTCGGAAACGTAGCTGATAATGCCGGATTAGC
This sequence comes from Desulfonatronum thiosulfatophilum, assembly GCF_900104215.1. NCBI lineage: Bacteria > Pseudomonadati > Thermodesulfobacteriota > Desulfovibrionia > Desulfovibrionales > Desulfonatronaceae > Desulfonatronum > Desulfonatronum thiosulfatophilum. The sequence continues at coordinate 104,052 of NZ_FMXO01000008.1, forward strand.
AATGAATCAAAGCGGTGTCGTAACAACAGCAATGGTATTTGAGAGGATGCGCAAGCGAGGAGTGTCGGAAGACTCACCAGACCCTGAAGCACAACTGAAGGTTCTGCATCTGAAACTCGAGTCAAAGTTTCATGGATGATGAGTCACGAATAGGTCACAGATTGCGTTCTTGAACAGAATCCAGGGGATTTGGCGTTTGGTCGGCGAGGAGGACGGATGACCGCGTGCAGCCTGAAGGGGCACGAGGAAGGAGACACCGGTCAGGTCCGGTTATCAACGAGAACTGTCCTGAGCGTCGTCAACACCCAGTTTGCGGACCAGGGATTGAAGTTCGGGCGAGACGTTCAGGCCCAACTCGGTTTTCAATCGTTCTCGATAACGATGAAACAGACTTCGCGCCTCGCCGGCTCGGTCCAGAAGGTGGGCGCATCGGATAGCACGTCCATTGAAATCTTCATGGAGCTCGTCCACTTCCAGGGCCTGCAGATAAACGCGCCGGGCCGAACTCCAATTATCGGATAATTCAAGCACGTCCCCGACAATGGCTACAAGATCGTAAAACTTGCCGCGCAGACGTTCACGTACCGGTATGGTCCAGGAATGAGCCAGGTCATCCGGCAGAAAGTGCCCTTGGTACAAGTCCAGGGCCTGCTGCGCCAACAAAAACAACCGGGCGGTATCTCCATTGCGCAGCGGCTTGGTGCAGGCTGCGCCGAATTCCTGCTCCAGCTTGGCGATCTGTTTGCACAAATGAACGAACGCCCAGGCGTCCGCCCAGCAGAGCCGGGCATTGAGGCTGATTCTGGCGTTGCTGACCACAATGCTTTCATGGCAGCCCAGGAGGCCGCGAAGCCGAGAAACCGTGGTGGTCAGAGAGCTATGAGCCCGGTCTCCATCCGAATCCGGCCAAAGCATATCGCACAATTCGTCCTCGCTGACGCCCTTATCTTCGTTAATGGTGAGAATCTTCAACAGATCCAAGGGTCGGCGTTGCAACTTGCCGGAAAAATGAATCACATCCCCTTCCCGGATCAACTCGAATCGACCCAAGGTATGAAGCCGAAGCAGCCAGGGCCAAATGGAGACTTCCAGAGGCGGTGATTCGGGAAAGAGGTTGCGTCGGCGGATCAACAACTTTGCGTATTCCGTCTCAATGTTTTTTTGCAGGGCAACCATACATAAACGGGCAACCATTTTTGGACGCCACTGCCAGAACATGTTCACGTAGCCCTCCCGGCGTCCCAGGTTGAATCCCTTGATCAACAATCGCAGGGCCTTGTCCGTCTGGTCCTGATCCAGGGCGAAGTGCGCGGCGCAAAGCAGCCACATATACTCCAACAGCCTGCTTCCGGATTCGTCGATAAAGTCTTTCAGGCTCTCCATCAGCCGGTCCCGTTCGTCAACCTCTTCGATCTCATGACAGGTCTGGGCTTTTGACAAGGCAAAGAAGGGATATGCGAAACGGGCACCCGTTTCCTCGGCGATGCGCAGAGCCTTTCCGGCATCCTGGGCCGCCAACAAAAAGTTTCCGCGGTACAGGTGGTAGGAGGCGGCCATATAATGATATTGTCCCCGAGCAAACCGCTTGTTCCGTGATGCGATGCGCTCCATCTGCGCGAGATACTTGTCCGCGGTGGAGACGTCGCCTACGGTCAGGGCTGCAAATACGCCCTGACCGTAGAGCATGAAGTGCCAGATGTTCAGATCATGCCGGCGAGCCAGCTGCAAGCCCTCCTTCACCACCTTCAAGGCCTGATCCCCCTGCGCGAAACAGAGATTGTGGACCATGGCTTCCAGACATTTGGCATTCAGCACATGGACCATGGGCACATCCGGATTTCCCATCACCTGTTGTACATTTTCGTTGATAATTCTGAGTCGGGTCAGGTCGCCCATCCACATGGCGTGATAGGCGGCATGAAAGCGTGTATGGAGGTGGATGTACCCGGCGGAACAGCGGGAATTTGGCCGCAGGGCCACTTCCAGCCATTGCTGAATCTTTCGCGATTGCTGCGGATGCTGATAGACCAGTGCCGCGACCATGCAGGAGGCCGCCCGGACACCAAGTTCCGTGGGAGGAACCTCCAACCCCGTGTCCAGCAATGTTTCCAGCAAGGAAATCCATTCCCCCAGGGAGAGAAAATCGCTCCAATCGTACATGAAGGTGTCCACCGCACCGCACCAGGCGGCCAGCAGGCCATTCTCATCCCGGCGCTGTCGAAACATCTCGAAGGCCTTCCGAAACTCCTTTCGACTCCCCTCCGGATCTACGATCTGACGGCATATTCCCAGCCAGTACACGAGCCAGGGTTCCTGATCCAGTGCATCTGCCGGCAGGTCGGTGATCCATTTTTCCAGGGTCTGAAAACGTCCCTGATGGGTCATTTGATCGGCATGTTCAAGAATCAGTCGCTCCAGACGTTCCGCGGCGCCTGCCGCCAACCACAAATCAGCGGCATCCATGATCCGGCCGGACGATTCCAGAATCTCAGCGGCTCGACAGCGCAGAATGCTCAGTTCTTCAGCTGAATACTCATTCTCGGCAATGGATTGCAGATACAGCGTGAACAGCGGGTGATACTCGAATTCAAAATGGGGAGAGACCCGACGGAAGGTGAAGCGGTTGTTTCGAAACAACTGCATCAGGATGGCTTCGGCATGATCGGAGCCGGACATGGCCTTGGCCATGTCCGGGGTCATTGTACGCAGAAAGGACGTCCTGACCAGGAAATCGCGCAGTTCAGGGGTCAGTTTATCGAACAGTTCCACATCCAGGTAATCAAAAACATCCCGCATGGGCATCCACGGGGAAGCTCCGACAATGCTCCCTCCGCGACGCAGACTTTCCCCGAGCAGCACGAGACCGGCTGCCCAACCGTCGGTTTTTTCATGGAGCTGGTCATATACCTCATTGGAAAACTTTTCCGATCCGAGCAGGGCCTTGCTCTCTTCCAGAGTGAACCGGAGATCATGCCAATCAAGAAAGCTCATTTTTCTTTCCACCAGCATGCGCACGCTATGCCGCGGAGCCTGTTTGCGTGAGGTGATCAACGTCCTGCAGCCTCCCGGCAAGACTGCAATGGCCTCCAGGATACGTTTGTGTACCCTGCTGTCCATTTCCACCTGATAGTTGTCCAGCACCAGAAAGCAGTTTTCGGGAAGCCGCTGCGCAAGCTGCTTGAAAAAATGATCGGTAAAGGAAGAAAGGTCTTTGACTTGAAGAGGTTGTAAGGAAGGCAGATTCACGTGTTCATCGGCCAGGACGGATGTCGAGGCCTGAGCCAGGCGGGAAAAAAATACGGCAGGTTCGATATCGGATTCATCCATCTGATACCAGATCAGAGGTTGCTGCCGCTCGAGAACATAGCTGGCGACGAGAACGGTTTTTCCTGAACCCGGGGGTGAGGAAATCCAGATGATGGGCCGTGAAGAGGCTTCGTCCAGACAGTCAAAAAGCCGCTGTCGAACAACAAGTGTCCCGATTTCCGGAGGAATGAACCTGGCAAAGGAAATCTGCATCAACGACTCCCGAAAACATGGGTGATCGGTTTCCTTCGTCCCTGAATGTTCCAGCGACCCTTTGAACAAATAATTCGCAACTACTCAGCGTTTTCACGAATATCTTTTTGATTAAGCCTCAAAACAATACAGGTCAATATGGAACGGTCAGGACAGACGTCGTCGAATTTGCACGGGCCGAGCCTGGGAATCCATCAAGGCGCCCAATATGGTCATTGAGGGGGGAGAAGGCGGTGTTGCAGCAGAAGGAGTTCGTGATGGAGCGGGTCGTCAGGGGGGAGGTTTTGCATGGCGGATTCCAGGTATTTCCGTGCCTGCCCGGCATCTCCTGCCGCCGCAAAAACCATGGCTCTGGTGCTTTTGAAAAGGGGGTTGTCCGGTTCGGCAGTCAGGGCTCTGCTTGACCATCGGTTTGCTTCGGCAACAGCACCTTGCTTGAGCAGAACGTAGGCCAGATTGTTCATGCCTTCGGGATTTTCCGGATTTCTCCTCAACGCCTGACGGTAACTCGCCTCCGCGGACCGCCAATCCTCCAGGGCGGCATGGACGTTGCCCTGGTTGATCAGGGGCTGATCCCATCCACGATCTTTTTTCGCGGCCGACGCGTATGCTTCCAGGGCCAAGGCCGTCTCTCCGGAAGCCTCGTAGGAGACCCCGAGATCGTTGTATTCTTGAGCGTCCAAGGGATCGCTGAGCAGCACTATTCTTGGCGCCGTACAGGACACGAGACTACACACCGCTACCAAACACAACATGCTCAGCCAGATCCGTTCACGTCCGAAAACCATTCCGCTCCCCTACTCCACCACAAGATACAGGTTGTTCATTCTTCCCCAGCGGGACACAAGCTCGTCCGTGGGCATCAGGACATTGCTAAGCTCTCCGACGTGCATCAGATACCCTTCCCGGGTATGGCCGAAGACAACGACGTAATGCCCTCGGCTCAGAGCGCCTCGGCCCATTTCCAGCAGAATAATCACCGGGCTGCCGTTATTGATCCGATCCTTGAGCAGTTCCGGGTCGCCTCTCCCGGCCTTGGTCTGGAAACCGAGATCCCGGGCGTGGTTTTCCATGTCCGGAAGCAGGGTTCTGCCCAAAGCCGGCGTAAAAACATCACGGGTGATGTCGTCCAGCGAAGGATTATGGCCGCGAAACATCAGAACGGATGCCAGGGCCGCGGGGCCGCAATCGTCTTGCCGGGATTGGGGTACAAACGGGACATTCAGGAAAACAGCCTCTTCCGGAAGTTCAGGCAGAGGCTGATATCCTGAATGTGAGCCGCACCCCTGCCCGAACAGTCCGAGGGCAAGGAGAAGGCAAAGGAACGCCTTATTGAAGGACAATGCGTCGATCACTGAGTCTCAGAATGACGATGACCAGGATCACGATCACCAGGACGCCTATCACCGCGCCGATAGCGCCGCCGCCGACGTCATGGGACAGGCCGGCCAGCTGGTGCAGTTGTTCGTCACTCATGCCGTCCAGTTTGGCCAGCACTTCATCCTGGGTCAACCCGTAGTCCGCCAGTCGTTGAGCAACAATCTTGTGCTCCAAGGCTGCCTGGATGGATTCGGTGCATACTGTCCGTTCGGATATCGCTTCTCCGGATGAAAAACGGCTCTGGGCTAAAAACGCCTCGGCATTACTGGGGATCAACGCAAAGATCGCGTACGCGAACAGGACCACCCAACAAATCCGCTGATTGAAAAACCATCTACGATTACTCATATCTGCTCCTTGATGTAACCATGGGATTTATCATCGACCTGGGGCTCCACGCATCCGAGCGATCTTCCATATGACAGTCGGCGTCCGCACGATGAATCCCCGAAGCCAATCACCTTCGTACCGGATGATTCCGGACCGGACGAGGCCCCGCAAAGTACCAGATTATCAGTCCGACCACCGGAAAGATAAGAATGATGACCGTCCAAAAGACCTTTGCTCCGGTGGATGCACTGCTCTGAATGGTCTGGACGATGGCCCAAATGCAGAGAATGAAAATGATCAGTCCTAAAAAACCGCCAACTTCTACTCGCACGGTATCCTACCTTTGTTGTTAAAATGATCGCCGGCGATCAGCACGTCACATTCATGAAAGAAACACATATGGAACGAGATATCCGACCTCCGCGGGCGCCCGGGTACCTCCAAAAAAGAAGCTGATGATCAGCAAGATGAGAAAAATAACAAACAAGACCTGGGCAATCCATGCGGATGTGCCCGCGATCCCGGAAAATCCGAGAATACCCGCGATGATCGCCACAATCAGAAAAACAACCGTCCAGCCTAACATGCGAACCTCCTTGTGTAATCACATGGTTCTGAAGAATCAATGTGATGTTGATGGGACTCAATTGTTCCGCCAGCTTGATTTTGCGGAATTGCAAAATACATTTTTTCACCTTCGTACGTTCCTCGATTTACTGCCAATCCTCGGCATCCAGGCACTCACTGCCCTGATGGTCCACAATTGCCTCAATTTCCATGCCAAATTCATGTTCATGCAACATATCGTAAACACAGGAATATCTTGTTCAGGACGATTGCTGGTCAGGCAATAATTTCTTAGGTTTTAAGAATTATATAAATTTATCAATCATCCTGAAAGATGCATGTCTGGCGCAACTTTATTGTTTCTTAAGAATGTATTCAGGATTCTAGGCAAATGCACTGACCTTTCGCTCATCAGACATGCGGAGCAGCAAATGCAAGACAAGACGGACCAGTTCCTCGCTGCGATCTTGGGAGCTCTGAGCCGTGAGTGAATCCGGCGGCATAAATGCGCGAATTTTCTGCCACTGTCGGTATCCGTAGCTTCCAATTAAGTAAGAGGTGGTGATCAAATACAGGGTTATCCCCATATTCAAAGCAAACTGAAAACATAATCTTATTACCTAACGGAGGCGGTGATTGCGGCAACGGCTTTTTCGCCGGGAGTTCCCCCGGCTGAACTTCAGGAAGTCGAGCATTCATCTACAATCCAAATCAACAATGCGTATCGGATCTGTTGCTGTTTTCGTGGTTACTGCCGGCTGAATCATTTGACCGTCAGCCTGATGGTCAGAGGACGAAACCAAGCCCAATGGCCGCGGAAATTTCAACACTCCAATCCAGGAGGTGGATCATGAGCAATTATTTTCCTTAACCTTTTGATCCAAGTCGTCAGCGCCTCTCTGCCATTTCAACCTTAAAAATCGTAAAGGAGATTTCCATGAAGACATTGTTAGTGAGTATCATCATTGGCCTCCTGGCTATGAATCCCGCCTTTGCAGACGATGATGCCGAACGTCGCACCACCACCCAGACCCAGCAAGAAAGAACAACGCAGGATCAAAATGGTGAGCAAGACACGGATCAACAGCAACAACGGCAAAGAGATCAGGACCAGCAACGACTGCAGCAGCAACGTCAGCAGGAACAGGATCAGCAACGCCAGCAACGTCAGCAGGACCAGAACCAACAGGGTCAGCAGTGGCAGCGCGGTCAGCAGGGCCAGGATCAGCAGGGTCAGCAGTGGCAGCGCCAGCAGGATCAACAGGGTCAGCAGTGGCAACGCCAGCAGGATCAACAGGGTCAGCAGTGGCAACGCCAGCAGGATCAAAGCACACAGCAGTGGCAACGCCAGCAGGATCAACAGGGTCAGCAGTGGCAACGCCAGCAGGATCAGGATCAGCAATGGCAGCGCGGTCAGCAGTGGCAGCGTGATCAGGATCAGCAGGGTCAGCAGTGGCAGCGCCAGCAGGACCAGGACCAGCGTCTGTGGCGGCCTGGCGATCCAGCTGACAGGGATCGTCGGACGAATCAGCAGTGGCGCGATCAGGATCAGCAGTGGCAGCGCCAACAGGACCAGCAGTGGCGCGGCCAGGATCAGCAGTGGCGTGACCAGGATCAACAGTGGCAGCGCCAGCAGGATCAGCAGTGGCGCGGTCAGGATCAGCAGTGGCAGCGCCAGCAGGATCAGCAAGGGCAGCCCGGCCAGCGGCAGTGGCAGCGTGATCAGGATCAGGACTGGCGAGACGACCCAACAGGTCGCCGCACCACCACTTCCCAGATTCTTGGCGCTCCCGGGCAGCAGCAATACCGGGATCAGCAGTGGCAGCGCGATCAGGATCAGCAGTGGCAGCGTGGCCAGCAGCAGCGCGACCAGGATCAGCAATGGGGCGGTCAGGGCCAGTGGCGTGACCAGGATCAGCAGTGGCAACGTGGCCAGCAGCAGCGCGGCCAGGGCCAGCAGTGGCAGCGTGATCAGGACCAGCAGTGGCGCGACCAGGATCAGCGGAGATGGCAGGATCAGGAATGGCAGCACCAGTGGAGCCCCGGTGACGACGCCGATCCGCATCGCTCCAATGCTCCCCAGCGCCATCGGGATGATCTTCGCCAACCCGGTACCTTCATGAGAGACGACACGCAGCGCAACTGGTAACCCGCCAACCAAATCACCAACCCGTCGACCGACATTGGGTCGGCCGACGGGGGTGCATCCTCGCAGGAATCCTCCTGACCGGATGCATAAACCAAGAACCAAGGAGTTCCATCATGAAAACGTTACTTGCAAGCATCATTATTGGATTGTTGGCCATGAGCCCCGTATTTGCCCAGCAAGGCGGCATGGGACACGGACAGACCGAAACCCAGCAGAGCCCGCATATGCAGCAGGAGGGCATGACAGGTCAGCCCGGCCAGCATGGGCAGACCGACCAGGACAGAACTTATGTCCAGCCTCAGGTAGGAATGGAGCGGGACACTGATGACCTGATATCCATGGAAGACCTGAGAGATGCCGAAGTCCGTGACCGGCAGGATCAAAATGTGGGTTCGATCGAAAAAGTGCTGATTAATCAGCAAGGCAATGTTGAGAAAGTGGTTGTTGAAGTTGACGACCGCAAAGTGGCTCTGGATTTTCACGAACTGAACATCCAGGGTGAAGGTGACGACGTCCGGATCAACGTTCAGATGTCCAAGGAAGAATTGAAAAACAAGCCCGAATACCAAGACAACAACAACTAATATTGCGGATTGTTTTTGGTAGGGCATTCTGAAGCTGTCCGGGCATCGATATAATCCGAAGCCCGGACAGCTTTTATATTTTAACTATTCAGCACATTATCGCGAATGGCAATTTTCCAGCACGGAGCAAGCCGTACCCACGTTAGTCATGCCTGCGAAGGCCGGCGCTATCGCTATCCAGATTTCTTTTCTGGCTCTGCTGAGTAGTACCCCTTTTTTTCTTGAATCCCGCGGCATGATCACATGGTTTGGACGAAACGGCACGACATTCCGCTATCCGGACGAGTCTTCCTACGGAAACAAATAAGAAAACAAACAAATAAAATCAGGAGGGATAATGAAAACATTGATGATAAGCATTATGATCGGTTTATTGGCCATGAGTCCGGCATTTGCCGCAGCACAAGATGATGGTCAACGCACCACGTCTCAGACGCAGCGTGAAGGAACGGATGGACAGGTTCAGGGCCAAGAGGCCGGCGACAGGGATATCCTGCCCCGGTATGACTCGGAACGAGAAGTTGTTATCGATCCTGTTCGTCCTCACCGAACCCTCGAGGTGGATCCCATGGAGGGATACGAAAGGGTCGCCCCGGAGCTCATAACCGTGGAAGATCTTCGCAATGCCGATGTTTACGACGTAAATCATGAGAATCTCGGGAATGTGGACGAAGTTCTGATCAGCCAGGAAGGCGAAATTGAACGTGTGGTGCTGAATGTCGGCGGCTTCCTCGGGTTGGGCGCCCACAGCATTGCCATCGGTATTGATGAACTCGAGATCCATCAGGATGCGGACGACGACTTGCGGGTCTATGTTCCCATGACCGAGGAAGAATTGAGAAATCACCCTGAATACCGGCCGGACAACTAATCCGCCCAGCATTGATCGACCATAACAGTTCCCAAGTCCAGGTCCATTGGCCTGGACTTTTCATTTTTATCGTCATGCACTTCTACGGCAGTAGACGACATACGGCAGGTTGAGCAGAAGAATACGGGAATCTCCCCATTTCCTAAACTCTAATAATCCGTACCTTAATAACTGGGAATGAGGGAAAAAGAGGTGGAATATCCGAATCCATGGAGCCGCGAATGGCAATCCTTTGGATCAGACTCCTCTTCCGGAATCATCTATTTTCAAAGGAGGCTGCCATGAAAAGAATCATGCTCAGCTTAATCATTGGATCTTTGGCCATAAGTCCAGCGTTCGCGGAATCGAGGAATCAGGAACAACAATCCGACAATCTGCAAATGCATCAGGACGCGGAAACCCAGGAGCACTCGAGGACCAGCGACGGTGAACCGCCACAGTGGCAACCGGAAGGTGCTCCGGGAGCTTACGGCCACATCCCCGTCGGTCCGGATCGCCAAAACCAGGAAGGCGACATGAACAACGATCGACCGACGCAAGAGGAAATTGATGCTCAGGAGCATTCAAGAACCAGCGATGGCGAGGCGCCGCAGTGGCAATCGGAAGGTGCGCCAGGGGCGTACGGACATATCCCCGTCGGGCCGGATCGCGAAACGCGAGAAGGTGAAATGGAAAATGATCAACGACCTCACGAGGGATATTCCGGTTCCGACCAAGAGCAGCAGAATCAAGATGAGGTGAGAGAAGACCACCTTCGTGATTCCAATGCTCAGGATTCAGAACACGGAATCCAGGGTGGTGCGGACCGGCACGACAACGACATCGGTCGCAGCACAACCCGGATACATAGAGACACAGGCGAGTAACACGCATCAATCAACTTAACTTTTTTATTGGAAAGGAGAACCACCATGAAAACATTGTTTCTCAGCATTATCATCGGGTTACTGGCGTTGAGTCCTGCATTCGCGGAAAGAAACGACAGGGTGTTTATCGAACCTCAGCAGCTTGACGAAGCGTTTGCGTATGTTTCCGACATTATGGGTAAGGATATCTATACGACAGGCGGCAGGGATGTACCCGGATCCGTGACCGAGGAACCCGATGAATGGGAAAACGTCGGAACCGTTGACGACATCATCCTGTCCCGAGAAGGCGAAGTCAAAGCCGTACTGGTCGATGTCGGCGGCTTCCTCGGCATGGGCGCACGGACCATCGCCATTGACATGGAAACGATGGAATTCGTGCATCGAGAAGGCGAGGACGATTTCTATCTGGCCATTCCCGCCTCCAGGGAACAGCTTGAGAATGCTCCGGAATACAGTGAAGACCAGCACCGACGGGAAGGATACCAGCGTGATCGCCAGTCTCCCGATCACATGGGCGGGGAAGGACAGCCGCGCGTGGATACGGCGCCGAGGCCGACCGATCCCGGAACAACCCAGGACACGCAAGAACGGCAGCAGGATCAGTACCAGGACAGGGATCAGCATGCCAACGACAGACCTGTCCATGAAGGATTCAGTCGTGTATCACCGCGGACAATGACCGCTGATGACCTGCAAAATGCCGATGTCTACGACGTCAACAATGAAAACATCGCCAACGTCGATGAAGTGCTGATCTCTCCCGAAGGCGAAGTCGAGGGCGTGGTCGTGAACGTGGGCGGATTTCTCGGGTTCGGCGGACGCAGCGTTGCTTTGGATATCGACCAGATCGACATTCAGCGTGACGGGGACGACGACCTCCGCGTCTACATCCCGATGACCGAACAGGAACTGCGCAACCAGCCTGAATACCAAAGAAACAATTAGTTACGGCCGTGCCAAGGCACGACCCACTACACTGTCCAGGCATGGAGCAATCTGATGCCTGGACAGTTTTGTTTCCACCACGGAAAGAACCGTCAAATCACAACAAGAAGGAGACAGATTCATGAACAGTCAACAGGTACTCGGCATTGCACTTCTTGTGATCGGCATCATTATGCTCATTTTCGGATATCAGTCTTCGCAAGCCGTGGATGATCAAATCTTTGAAACGTTAACCGGTCGATTCACGGAATCCACCATGTGGCTGCTGATTTTCGGCGCTGTTTCCTCCGTGGTCGGACTCGCTCTGTTGTTCGTCAAAAAGTAACCACTCACCACAACAAAGGAGTGATTCATGAAAGCTTTGGTCCTAAGCATCATAATCGGCTTATTGGCCCTGAACCCTGTGTTCGCAAGTGAAACCTCCATCTTCAAGAGCAATCCCGGCAGTGATGCTTCCATCGTGCTTGCTGCTGCCGATGAACGTTCAGATGAACGCGCAAACGAACGAACCAATGGACAACGGAGAGCCGCGCCGGACAATGGTGATGAGCAGGAAATGGGCGACGTGTATCGTCGCACCACCTATCCGCCGTCTCCGGAAGGGACGACCCATCTGCCTGAGGGCGAGCATCACAGACCCGATCCAGGCCAGGGCTTCGAGCGCGTATCTCCGGAAACCATCACCGTGGAAGATTTACAGGACGCCAATGTCTTTGACGTCAACCATGAGAACATCGGCAACGTGGATCAGGTTTTGATGACGTCCGACGGCCAGGTTGAAAAAGTGGTGGTGAGCGCCGGCGGATTTCTTGGAGTCGGCGGACACACCGCGGCAGTGGACATGGACAACATCGACATTTTCCTGGGCCTGGACGACGACATCAGGGTCTACATTCAGATGACCGAGGAAGAATTCAACAATCAGCCGGAATATCAGGAATAGGTTTTTCGTTTCGAAGCTGCTGATAAGACGGAGCAACTGAAAAAAAAGTCCAGCATGGTTTTCCATGCTGGACTTTTTGTATTATTCAACTCAACCGAGTAAAAACGGACGGGATACCCGCCTTCGCGGGTATGACTGACCTGGAGAGGGCATTGGAAAAACAAGTCATTCCCGCGAAGGCGGGAATCCAGGTCATGTTTGCCCTACAGCTTCGATCCCACGTATTTGACCATTCTGAGCATCTGATTGTTGAAACCCATTTCATTGTCGTACCAGGCAAGAACCTTGACCAGGTTTTCCTGGATCACCGCGGTGCTTCGCCCATCAATCACGCATCCGTGCGTATCGCCGACAATGTCGCTGGAAACGATATATTCATCCGTGTAGCCCAGGGTCTCGCTTTGCAGGCGGCGAAACGCCTCATTCACTTCATCCGTTGACGTCCGTTTTTCCACAACCGCGGTCAGGTCCACGATGGATCCGTTCGGATTGGGCGAGCGGATCGCCAGCCCGTCGATCTTCCCTTCCATTTCCGGCAGCACCTGCCCCACCATCCTCGCCGCTCCCGTGGACGTCGGCAGAATGTTGATTGCCGCTGCCCTGCCCCGCCGAGGATCCTTCGTATTGGTGCTGTCAAGAATGGCCTGGCTGGTCGTATAGGCATGCACCGTGGTCATGAATCCCTTCGCGACGGTAAATTCCTTGTGCAGGGCCTGAACCACCGGCGCCAGACAATTCGTGGTGCAGGAGGCCACGGAGATGATGGAATGCTGCGACGGGTCGTACTGTTCGTGGTTGACGTTGTAGACCACTGTGAGGTCCGGTTTTTTGCCGGGAGCGCTGATAATTACTTTTTTGGCTCCCCGGTCGAGGTGCATCTGGCAGGATTCGCGGTCCACGAACATTCCCGTTGCCTCGACGACCAGATCAACCCCGAGATCGCCCCACTGCCACTCGCCCTTGCCGGCCTTGGTCATTTTGATCTTCTTGCCGTCGATAATAATGCCGTCGTCGTCCGCGCCGACCTCTCCCGGCCAGTTGCCATGTACGGAATCGTACTTGAAAGTATAGGCGTAGGTGGAAGGGCTTTTCCGGGCATTGAAAGCCACCAGTTCCACATCCGGATCCTGCATCACCAGGCGGGCGAAATTCTTTCCGATCCGGCCGAAGCCGTTGAGTCCGATACGCAATGTCATGGTTCTCTCCTCTCCTGATCGTGATCCCGTTCTTTTTCGGAATCATGTGTAAATTTTGATTTTAACGAGGCAAAGCTTTCATTGAAGGATTCCCAAGACCTTTCAATGCCGTCCTTGAGCTTTTCCCAGGATGATTCATCGGCTGCCTGCATGGAGGCGACCTTTTTTTCAAGTTCATCCCGCTCTTGACGTAAGCTTTCCAGTTGTTTGTTGTATTCGTATTTCTTTTCGGGACTGGAAATGCTGGCTTTTGTCCTGAGTTGGACAATATAGCCGTACAACTCATCAATTCTTCGCTGCATATCCAGAATGTAGGCGTTCTTGTTTTCTATCGAATTTTTGTTGTCCATGCTGATCCGTCCTCCTTGAGGCCCCATTTCTGATTCTCAAGCCCACTGACATTACAGCGACACCGTATCTGCTCAAAAAGCCGGGCACATGTGAAAATGGTTCCGAGTGCGGCTCGAATGCATCCCAATGGATAACTATTCAGCAAATTCTGATCTCAGATGGGATCTGGTCCGGTTTGCCTTGAGTTTGCGTGGCCGCAAAACTCAAAGCAAGCCGGACCTTGAATGAGTGGTTGCCAAACTCATTTACATTTGCCATCCGAAGGCTTCCATTTCCGTGGACTGCCTTGCCGGTCTGCGGGCCCAGGAGATCTGGATGCTTTCCTGGGGGCAGCTTTCCATGGCCTCTTCGATATATTCCGAAGGGCCGCCCCGGGCCATGATCACCACGGCCTTCGCCGCATCCTCATCCAGCCGAAAAACCTGAGGGCAGATGGATTCGCAAGTGCCGCAGCCAATACATTCTTCCTGATCAATCACTATTTTTCCCAACATCTTGATACTCCTTTTAACGGTTACCCAAATGTATTTCACCCTGCCTTCATCGTATCCCTTTTGAACTCAGACTTTGATTTCACGAAATTTTCCACCCAATTGTCCCAGGATGTTTCGATGCCTTCCGTTGATTCATCATCGGGGACATCTTCGGAGTGCTTCAGTTCCGAAAATTTGTCTTCAAGAAATCTTTTTTGAGCACGAAAGTCTTCCATCTGAAGATACTTCGCCTTTATCTCAGCTTCGGATTGATGCACCTTGTACGCCAGGCTGTTGATCTCGGCGTTGCACTTGTCGATCTCGGCTTGCAAGCTTTTCAAGTAGACATCACGTGCTTCAGTCATGATCTTCTCCACTAACGTCTCGGTAAGACATTGTTTTCAACCGAATCAATAGCCGATGGAGTCCAGACCCTCGCGCAGAATCCGAGCGGATTCGCGGAGCGCGTGCAGTTCAGAGTCGGCCAGAGGATTTGCCAGAACGCGGTCCACGCCCTGCGCGCCGACAATGCTGGGCAACGAGAGACAGACGTCCTTCAGGCCGTATTCGCCCTGCATCAAGGTTCCCACGGTCAACACGCTGTGCTGATTCATGAGCACCGCTTCCGTGATCCGGATCATGGCCAGGCCGATGGCGTAATAGGTGGCCTGCTTCTTTTCGATGACGTCATAGGCGGCTGTGCGAACGTCGTTCTCGATGGCTATTTTTCTGGCTTCGATGGATTTGCCGCAGGACTCGCAGTAATCATCCAGGGGAATGCCCGCGATGTTCACCCGGCTCCAGACCGGCACTTCGCTGTCACCGTGTTCGCCAATGACGTAGCCGTGCACGTTGCGCGGATCCACGTCGTAGAATTCGGAAAGCAGATGCCGAAAGCGCATCGTGTCCAGCACCGTGCCTGAACTGATCACGCGTTGCGACGGCAGGCCGGAAACCTTGAGCGCCACATGGGTCAATATGTCCACCGGATTGCTGACAATAAGCAGGATCGGATTGGAATTGTGTTCCAGGATTTTGGGCACGATATCCTCGACGATCTTGACGTTGCGCTTGGCCAGATCAAGCCGGGTCTCCCCTTCCTTCTGGTTCGCGCCGGCCGCGATGACCACGATCTGCGCATCCCGGCACAACTCGTACCCGCCGGCCTGGATATCCATGGGCTTCACGAACGGCAGGCCGTGACTCAGATCCATGGCCTCGCCCTCGGCTCTGGCCGCGGTACGGTTGATCAAACCTATTTCCCGGACCAGGCCCTTGATGGTCATGGCATAGGCATAGGACATGCCCACCAGTCCCGTGCCGATGATGGTCACTTTGCGGTGGCTGTACTGATTTGGTTGCATCAAAATCTCCAATGTCGTTTCAAGTGAATGTCCCGCATCAACCGCCCTGCTCCACCTCGGCCGTGCGGCGAATGACCTTGAGCACGCTGTCCGGCTGCAAGGAAATCGAGTCGATTCCTGATTTGACGAGAAAAGCAGCGAATTCGCTGTTGTTGCTGGGCGCCTCGCCGCAAATCCCGACCTTTCGGCCGGCCTTGTGCGCTGTTTCAATGAGCATTCGGATCAGGCGCTTGACCGATTCCTCGCTCTCGTCGAACAGGTGGGACAGTTTTTCGGAATCCCGGCTGATGCCCAGAACGAGCTGGGTCAGGTCGTTGGATCCGATGGAAAATCCGTCAAAGCGTTCGGCAAAGGCCTCGGCTTCCAGGATGTTGGTCGGAATCTCGGCCATGACGTAGACTTCCAGGCCCCTTTCGCCCCGCTTCAGGCCGTTTTCGGCCAGGACTTCCAGAACCTTGTCCGCCTCGGCCGGGGTGCGGCAGAACGGGATCATGATCAGGACGTTGGTGAAGCCCATCTTTTCGCGCACCATATGGATGGCCCTGCATTCCAAGGCAAAGCCGTCCCGGTAGTCCTCGCTGTAGTAGCGCGAAGCCCCCCGCCAGCCGAGCATGGGGTTTTCCTCTTTGGGCTCGAACTGCCTGCCTCCGATGAGGTCGGCGTATTCGTTGGTCTTGAAGTCGCTCATGCGCACGATCACCGGGTGAGGATGGCGGGAAGCGGCAATGGTCCCGATGCCCCGGGCCAGCAGTTCGACGAAGTAGTCCTTCTTGTCGGCATACCCCTGGGTCAGTTCCTCGATCCGGGCCTTGGCCTTGTCGTCCTCGACTTCGTCGAAACGGGTCAAAGCCAGGGGATGGATCTTGATCACATTGTTGACCAGGTACTCCATCCGGGCCAGCCCCACGCCCTTGCAGGGCAGCTTCCACCAGCGCATGGCCGCCTGGGGCGCGCCGATGTTGAGCATGATCCGGGTTTTTGTTTCCGGAACGTTCTCCAGATCCACGTCTTCTTCCTCGTACTCGAGGATGCCGTCATAGACGTAGGCCTTTTCGCCCTCGGCGCAGGACACGGTCACTTCCTGGCCGTCGCGCAACTTTTTTGTCGCGTCGTTGGAGCCCACAATGGCCGCAATGCCCAGCTCGCGGCTGACGATGGCGGCATGGGACGTGCGTCCGCCGTGATCCGTGACGATGGCCGCGGCGCGCTTCATGATCGGAACCCAATCCGGATCGGTCATGGTGGTCACCAGGATGCAGTCGTCCTTGAAGTCGTCGATCTGCTCCGCGCTCTCGATGACGCAGACCTTGCCCGCGGCAATGGCCTGGCCGATGCTCAGACCGGTCACCAGGCGCTCGCCCTGCCCCTTGAGCCGGTAGGTCTTCATGCTTTGGCCGGTCTTCCTGGAATGCACCGTTTCCGGGCGGGCCTGGACAATGAAGATCGCGTCCTGCTCCCCGTCCTTGGCCCATTCGATGTCCATGGGTTTGCCGTAATGATCCTCGATGACCTTGCTCCAGCGGGCCAGCTGAAGAATTTCCTCGTCCGAAAGGACAAAAGATGTTTGCTCATCGTCGGAAGTCGGTACATTCTTCGTCGGCTCGTCTCCCTCCCGGGCGTAGATCATCTTTTTTTCCTTGGCCCCGCGGGTCTTTTCGATGATCGGGACAATGCCGTCCTTGCCCAGAAAGGGCTTGAACACGGTGTACTGATCCGGATTCACCGTGCCCTGGACCACGTTCTCGCCAAGGCCCCAGGCCGCGTTGATCAGCACCACGTCCGGAAATCCGGAGTCCGTATCCAGGGTGAACAGCACCCCGGAACCGGCCAGGTCCGAGCGGACCATCTTCTGAATGCCCACGGACAAAGCGACCTTCATGTGTTCAAAGCCTTTTTCTTCCCGATACGAGATGGCCCGGTTCGTGAACAGGGAGGCGAAACACTTCTGGCAAACCTTCAGGAGGTCGTCTTCCCCGGTCACGTTCAGATAGGATTCCTGCTGACCGGCAAAACTGGCTTCGGGCATGTCCTCGGCCGTGGCGCTGGAACGGGCCGCCACGTCCACATCCGTTGCATCATAGCGCTTGCCCAGTTCCCGGTAGGCTTCGCGGATGGCCTCGGCCACGTCCCCGGGCATTTTACCCTGCTTGAACAGATCCCGGATGGACCGGCCCGTATCCTTCAGTGATGCCTTGCCCTGCTGATACTCGCCGAGCAGTCCCTTGATCCGATCTTCAATGTCGTTTTCAGCCAGGAACGCGCGGTACGCTTTCGTGGTCGTGGCGAATCCGTCGGGAACACGAATGTCCTTCTCCTTCAGGGACGTGATCATCTCTCCCAGGGAAGCGTTCTTGCCCCCGACCAGGGCCACGTCATTCGAGCTGAGGTCGTCAAACCACCGTATATAACCATCTTGGCGTGATTCATTCATAACCAGTCAATTCCTTTTGGGTTTCGACATGTTCGAGTTCGTCCGGTCCTTGGATGCGTTATTGATCCCCGTCCTGGGATCCAGGGCGTTCAGGCCGGACATCTTCCGCCTGAGTTTCACCAGTTGCAGGGCGTATTTTTTGGAATAACCAAATACACGGCATGATCGAAATACATGGTTCCCTGTATATTGATCATGAATAGCGGGTATTTCGTAAGAATCTCGTAATTATTCAGCACTTTTGATTGCATGGCATGAAGTGGTCCGGCTTGTCTCGATTTTTTGGCATCGCCTGTCGGACTGAGTCAGGATTCGTTCATCGAACCATTCCCGGGCGCTTGAAGCGCCAAATGCTGTTTATTCACGCAATGGTTCGATGCTACGAAGCCGACGAAGGAGTTGCGAGGCCGAAAAATCGAGAACAAGCCGGAACGCTTTTGAATAGTTACGAATTCTCTAAAATCGCGGTGACGCGAACGGCGTGGAGTTGGGATGAAATTCCGGATCGCGCAGTGATCCGGGTCAGGCTGATCCGCGGGTCAGGAGCACTTGATCGTGGCGACCACGGGATAGTGGTCCGAGGTAATCTTTGCCAATCTGCTCTTGTGCACGTGAATCTCGATCATGCTTTGGGCAGGGGCGACCAGAATGCGGTCCAGGGCAAGCAGGGGGAAATAGGTGGGAAAGGATCTCGGGGCGTGCAGGCATTTGAAAATGGACATTATCTTCCTGAACGGAAAGCACAACGGCAGCCATTCGTTGAAATCGCCCATCAGGATGGTCGTCTCCCGCTGGTCAATTTCCTCCAGAATTTCCAACAATCGCTGGTGCTGCCGCCGACGTTCCATGAACCGCAGGCCGAAATGCGTGTTCAGAACGCGGATCAGTCCGGTTTCGGCTTGAAGATCCACGTCCAGAACAGCGCGCGGTTCGTTGCTGCCGACGCTGATGTCGTGTCGGCGCACATTTTGAATCGGCAGGTTCGTCAACAGAACATTGCCGTAGAAAGCCTCCTTGCGCATCAGGGTCTTGCCGACAACCAGTTGCATATCCAGCTCTTCGGCCAGAATGGACGGAGTGATTTTATGCTTGATGTGTTTTGGGAAGTTGACTTCCTGGAGACCGATGACGTCCGCGGCCAGCTCCTTCAGAACCTTCAGCCCGCGAAAGGGATCATAGAAACTGTCCATGCCCACCCATTGATGGACGTTATATGTCGCCGCGGTCAGCAGTGGTACGGACATCGCTCCTCAGGTGAACCTGCGTTTAAGCCACCTGGTAAGCACCACAAGAAAAACCAGGGCGGCGATCATGATCAGGACGTTGCTCAAATCAGGCTGCCGCAGGAAGGCCAGCAGCCGATCAGTAAATATCGTCACGGCCAGAATACCGGGGGTCATGCCCAGGAGCGTGCCGAAAACATAGTGTACAAAACGAATATGGGATGCGCCGGCCACGATATTGACGATCGTGTACGGCGCTACGGGGAGTATTCTGATCAAGGTTACGCTGAGCATGCCGTGTTTGGCCAGATGCTTGCTGATCCGATTCAACCTGCTGCCGGCCATGCTCTGGATCCGCTCGCGTCCCAATTTCATGCCCGCGAAGTACAGGACAATGGCGCTGACCTGGGTACCGGCAAAGGCCGTGAGCATAGCGGGAAGCGGCTCCAGCAGGATGGCCGTGGCTCCGATGAGCACGGTCACCGGAAACATGACCAGCCCTCCGATCAGGTAGGCCAGGACGATCAGCGGATATATGGTCCAACCTCTCGCCATGCCCGCCATGGTTTCGGCCAGGACTTCCCGGTTGGCGTAATCGGAAAGCGCCGTAAAGTGCCATGCCCCGGCCAGGCCGACCAGCGCCAGGACTCCCAGCACCACCCACAGCCATTTTGCCCGCAGCCAGCTGTGTTGCGTCGTCTCGTCAGGGATGAAGATATCCAGCAGGCGATCGATTTCCAGGGGGCGTTTCGGGTCCACGATTTCCGCTTCGCTGACCAGTTCCGGAAACTGCTCTTCCTGAGCCTCCAGAGGCCCAAGTCCACGCGGTTTCGAGTCGGGTCTTTCAGGATCGGAAAGCAGATCCACAACCCGGACAACAGACCCTGTTTCCTTGGTCAGATTATCCACTTCATCCGTCGGAAAACCAAGATGCATGGCCAGCAGCTCGTTCCGCAACCGACGCACACCGGCTTCCTGTTCCGGCGATGACGCCTCGATGGCCAGGTCGCATTCCGTATCCATGCCCATGGAGCGATTTGACAGGTTCGATGAGCCGATGCGCAGAAAGATATCATCCACCACCATCAGCTTGGCATGGATCATCACCCCATGCTTGGGTTGTTCCCCAACCCAGGGATGGCGCAGCCGGAGCCGGCCATGGACGTCCGCCTTGAGCACCCTTTTCAGGATGTTCACGCGCCGGAATTCCATGAACTTGTTGCCCACCCAGCCATCAACCTCTTTCGGTAAAATGATCACGACTTCCGGACCATGCTCCTCCCGCAACCGCTCTTCCAGAGCTTCGCAGACCACAGTGGACGTGAAAAACTGGTTCTCGATGAATATGGACCGTTGGGCAGACCGGATCGAGTCCCGATACAGGGTTTCGACTTCCCGGACCTCCTGTCGCGATTTGTAGGATGGCTCCGTGCGCACAACAGCCACATCCACCTCTTTGAACCAGGGCTGGACGGTTTCGGGCCAGGCATCCCACTGGTTTTGTCCGTGTACGTCGATGGATTTACGGGTGGCCCTCTGCCAGCGTTCCGTGCACAGCTCGGCCAGGGCCGCGGCAGGTTCACCGTCAACGATCATCATTATATCGTGATATGGACCGTAGTGATCACCGGCGGGAGTGGTGCGTCGCGGATCGTCGGGTTCATGATCGGAAGAATCCCAACGGTAATGCGACAGGTCCAGGCCGCCGCAGAAACCGATCTGGCCGTCGATGACGACGATTTTCTGATGCTGGGAAGCGCCGATGGGATGCTCATCGTCCAGATGAAAGTGAACCCGGGGATGCAGCGTCCAGCCCAGATTGAAGCGCAGGTTCGGGTCGCGCTCCAGACTCAAGAGCATGGAATAATTCCAGATCAGGATGTAAATTTCCAGTTCCGGATTGTTCTGGGCCAAATGGTTGAGCAACGGTCCCAACGTGATGGGTGCGCCGTCCGTCTCGGCTTTGACCGCGGCATCCCCGCGCAGCAACTCGACCTTGCTGTGGATGTCCCATCCGAGAATGAACATTTGCCGGCGGGCTTTCATGGCAGCCTGACGAAAGGCGGCAAAATAGCTCTCTCCGTCGATCAACACGGCCGCACGATGCGCCCTGGCCAGCTGACCGCAGTTCACGCCCGGTCTGAGAATTCTGTCTCGTATATCCTCCATTCATCTCCCTTGTTGAACTATCCGCGGTTACGCAGGATTAACGCATATTTTTTTGGCATTGATTTCATCTGCGAAAATCCGCGCCATCCGCGTTTAAAAAATCTTTCCTCTCTATTTCTGTTTCTGCTCTTGCGTCCGCCAGGAACAGTCCAAGCGATCCTGGCGGACGTCATCAACCGCAAATTGGACGTCAATCCTTGGGATGATACTTGAAAGAGACGGTAACCCTGGCCCGATAGGCAATTATCTTGCCGTCCTCGATCTTGACGTCGAGCTTGTTGACTTCAGCAACCCGAAGATCCCGCAATGATTTGGATGATTTTTCCACGACCCTCTGGACCGCGTCTTCCCATGACGTCGGACTCGTCCCGACCAGTTCGATGATCTTGTACACGCTGTCAGGCATCATATACACCTCCATTAAGGTTGATGTGGCGTGATTGAGAAATCGTCGCGGCTTGATTCAAGGCCTAACCTATCGGAGCAAAAGCTTATTTCTGTCTCCTCAGCCGAAATTGTCCATAAGGTTTGTCACAAGACTAGCAGAAAATGTAACCACTTCCAAGAAACACGCAAACAGAAGGAGAAATGAAAATTGAACCGCCCGCTCCGCTCAGGGCACGGAGGACGCCAAGAAGAAACATTTGTAACAATCAGCAAATTCTAATCGTACACGGGATTGGTCCGTCTTGCCTTGATTTTGCGGTCTCGCATGTTTGACTGAGCCAGGATTCGTTCATCGAACCATTGCCGTACATTTGGAGCACAAAATGATGTTTATTCAAAGCAATGGTTCGATGTTACGAAGCCGGCGAAGGAGTTTACGAGGCCGCAAAATCAAGGCAGCCGGACCTCGGGTGAGTAGTTACAAAGATTTTAGTCTTCCGCTGGAAAGATGCGAAAGATAAAAGGCCTCACGTCTGACGGCGATGTACGGTTTCCTCCCGACCGGGAGGACGCAATCTGTTTGAAAAGAAGTCTTTCTCTGCTTTCCAAGATGTCTTTCTTGAAGAATTTTGTGACTTAAGTGACCAACGGGAGCGGGCGGTTCATTTTGCAAGTACATTCGAACCGGATGAGCCTTGAAATTGTCGTTAAAGCGACAACGACTACAGCAGGTTGGAGGCCAGGCGCATGGCGGAATTTCGAAAGACTTCGTATCGTGAGAGGGATTGCAGCTTTTCCAGGGTATATTCCTCGCAATGGACCAGATCCGCTTCGAAAAGGACTTCGTGTTCGCGGGCGAGTCCCTGGTCCAGAAACCAGACCATCAATTCCTTGTGCAACTCCAGGCTGCGGATGTCGATGTTCATGGTCCCGATGGCCAGGAGGTTGCCGTCCACGGTCAGGGTCTTGGAATGGAAAAAGCCTCGGGTATAGAAGAAGATCCGTCCGCCCGACTCCAGAAGCAGGCCGAAATAGGTATGGGCTGCGTACCAGGCGGTTCTTTTGTCCGGTATGCCGGTCATCATCAGCCGCACATCGACACCGGCCAGAGCGGCGTTGACCATGGTTTCGTAAACCTGATCGTCGGGAACGAAATACGGCGTCTGGATCCAGATCCGATCGCGGGCCCTGCTCATGGCCAGGATATGGGCCCGGCGGGCCGACTGCCACTTGTCCTCGACGCTGGTGGCAACGGTCAAGGCCGGAACCTTGGACGCTCCATGAGGATGCTCCTCGGGAAAAAACCGTGGCAGAAAAAGCGTTTCCCGGGTTGCCTGATACCACCGCAAAGCAAAAAGTTTCTGCAACTCGGCAACAGCCGGGCCCCCGAACCGGACATGGGTGTCGCGCCAGGCGGAAAATCGGGAGCCGCCGTCGACATATTCCTGGCCCACGTTGATCCCGCCGGTATACCCCCACAGGCCGTCAATGACCACGATCTTGCGGTGGTTGCGGTAATTGGCCCTGTTGATCTGCTTGACGTCGGAATAAACCTTGGCGCCTGCCGCGACCAGCTTCCGCAGTTTTGATTTGGAAAAAAGCAGGCTGCCGATGAAGTCGTTGAGCATTCGGACTTCCACGCCGGCGGCGATCCGCTCCAGAAGGATATCCACCAGTTCCGCGGTCAGTTGATCGTGTTCCCAAATGAAGTACTGGATATTGATGGTCTGGGTCGCCGCGGTCAGTTCCTGTTTGAGCAAGGCGAATTTTTCCGCCCCGCCAGGCAGAATCCGAACGTCGTATGCCGGCAAAGGCTGAACGCCCTCGGCCTGCTCGATCAGCCGGACCAGCCCATCGTAACCGTGCTCCGCTGCCCATTCGCGACCTGCGTTGGAATCCTCGGCATAGCGCAGCCGAATGGCCTCGAAGCTCGGTTCGGCCAATGCCCTGCGTAGCTCGTGCAATCCGCTCATCTCGGCCATCTTGCGCCAATTCCGGCCAAAAAAATAATAAATGACCAGCCCGATCAGCGGCACCATCGTGAGGACGATCAGCCAGGCCAATGTCTTGGTGGGATCACGCTGATCATTGACCAACACCACCAGAACCATCAGCCAGTAGAGAAAAAAGCCCACCGCCAGAAACGTCGGCCAGCTTTCCAAGAATTGCCACTCCATCACCATCCCACGCATACCACCTCAACACTTCCAGGCTCAACAACATCAATCGAAATCCAAATCGAAATCCAAATCGAAATCCAAATCGAAATCGAACGCAATCCAAATCGCAATCGAAATATCTACCTCATCTGTAACTACTCAGCTAATCCAAGTATGAGCGGACTGGATACCCGCCTTCGCGGGTATGACTGATTCGGAGACGGCATGGAAACAAGTCATTCCCGCGAAGGCGGGAATCCAGCGTGAATAAGGCTCTACCCAATATGTACTGAATAGTAACCCTCATCCCTACCCTACTCTTTTACCCGCACGACTCACAATTCCGATTCCCCACTTCACCCACCCACAAAAAACGGCGCATGATTCGAGGTGAATATCCGCGGGTCACGGCGCAGGATCGGGGCAATGGCCGGATGCCGGCGAAAGTCGCGGTCCAGAAAGCGGCGAACCTTGCCCCGGTCCCAGCCCAAAGGATGAAGAAAGTCGGCATACAGCGACAAGTCATCATGGTTATGCGGAAAGACGTCCAGATCGATCCGCCCTTTTCCAGCCAGGGGCAGGTTGAATATGGCCAGGTTCAGGAATCCGATGCCCTGATGGTTTCTGGCGACGAAGTCCAGGGTCGCCTTGGCCTCGGCTTCGGATTCCGACGGCGTACCGAAGAGCAGATAGACATACGCGGCAATGCCCGCAATGCGCATGTTCTCCAGAACTTGTTCGGCCAGCTCCAGATCCACCCCCTTGCACTCCGCGTCCAGCACGGCCTGGCTGCCGGATTCAAGGCCAAGCTTAAGCATCACGCACCCGGCCCGGCGCAGTTCACGGCAAAAATCCGGGTCCCCCAGCTGTCGGTTGAACCGCGTGAAGCCGTACCAGGGCACCCCGGGCGGACGGCGGATCAGTTCGCGCATCACGGCCGGACTGATCGCATTGTCCAGGAGATGGATTAAAACCGGTCGGACTTGGTCGACGAGAATCCGTATATCCCCGATGACCCGAGATCGACCGACCGGAGCGTAACGATTGCCCTCGGCCATTTCCGGGCAAAAGGCGCAGCGGTTCCAGTAGCAGCCCCGGGAAGCGCTGTAGGGCAGAATCGGCCCCGGCGCGAAATATGTATTCAGGGGCAGTGAGCTGAAATCAGGGGTTGCACAAGACATGTCCGGTACGTCCATTTTGCCGAATCGGCGCAGCAACGCGGCCTCGCCAGGACCGGAAACCATCTCGTCCACCAGCCCGGCGAACGGGTTGAAGGAACTTGCCTCAGGAGTATTGAAAGGACGTGCGGATGAGCCAATCGGCGGGTCCTCGTTCGCGTCGACGGACTTGTTGCCGACGCAAACAGGCTGTCTCGGACCCTGCATCCAGGACGTCACCAGCCCGCCGCCCAGGATGATCGCCGTTGCCGGCCACCGGCGACGGACGTACCCGACCATGGCCAAGGTGCACAGGGCCTGACTCAGGTAGTTCAGGGAAAATCCCACTGCGTCCGGCTGGAATTCGTCCATCACCTCGGTCAGACGCAGGTCAAAATAATGGAAAAAAGGATTTTCTTCGGGATGCTCCGCGGCCCGGAGCAGATCCGCGCTGCGTGTGGGCGACAGGGCATCGTCCTGATAATTGGCCAGACTCAAATGCACGGAGGGTACGGAAACAGATTTTTCCAGCACCCTGTTCAAGTCGAACACGGTTCGTTGATAACGATCCAGAACGGCATACGTTTCCGGTCGGCGGATCAGTTCCAGATTCCTCTCCCGATGACGCAGGGCGCGCAGGGTCCAGGTGTCAGCGGCATGCGCCGGCCCCCGCATCAAGGCCAGTATTCCCTCCAGGTTCATATCCGCCACGGCGCACGCCACCCCGGCCCTGCGCAACACCCCGGCCAGCATGGCGATCCCCGCCGGCGGCTCGGCGGGTTTGGCTACAGGAGGATGGATCAAGAGAATGGACATGATTTGTCTTGAAAAAGGCAGGGCGACCGCAAGGGTCGCCCTCAAAATCAGCTGCCTTCCGCCTTACTACACCCCGGCCTCGCGGAAGGCCGCGTCCACCAGGTCCTGGGCTTCCTGGGCCAACCGGTCAAGGTGGTCCTTGTCCCGAAAACTTTCGATGTAGATTTTGTAGATGTCCTCGGTGCCAGAGGGTCGGGCCGCGAACCAGCCGTTGGTGGTGGCCACCTTCAGCCCGCCGATGGAGGCGTTGTTGCCCGGGGCGTTGGTCAGCACGGCCTGAATCGGCTCCCCGGCCAGGGTGTCGGCGCGGATCATCTCCGGCGTCATGGTTTTAAAGGCCTGCTTCCGGGCCAGTCCGGCCGGGGCCTGACGGCGTTCGTACACGGGCCGGCCCAGCTTGTCCGCCAGTTCGTCGTAGAGTTCCTGTGGCGTCTTGCCGGTCACGGCCAGCATTTCCGCGGCCAGCAGATCCATAATCAGGCCGTCCTTGTCCGTGGTCCACACCGTTCCGTCCATGCGCAAAAACGAGGCTCCGGCACTCTCCTCGCAGCCCAGGCCGAGGCTGCCCTTCAGCAGCCCGGGCACGAACCACTTGAAGCCCACGGGCACTTCGTGCACCGCCCGCCCCATGCTTGCGGCCACCCGGTCCAGCATGGCGCTGGTGACAACCGTCTTGCCCACCCGCACGTTCTTGCCCCACTGGGGACGATGGGCGAAAAGATACGCCGTCGCGGCGGCCAGATAATGGTTGGGGTTCATCAGCCCGGCCGGAGTAACGATGCCATGGCGATCATAATCCGGGTCGTTGCCGAAACAAAGGTTAAAGCGATCCTTGAGCTTCAGCAGGCCGGCCATGGCATAGGGCGAAGAACAATCCATGCGGATCACGCCGTCCTTGTCCAGGGGCATGAAGGCGAAACGAGGGTCCACGGATTTGTTCACCACGGTCAGATCCAGGCCGTAGCGTTCGGCGATGGGCTCCCAAAAGGCGATGCCGGAGCCGCCCATGGGGTCCACTCCCAGGCGCAGACCGGCTCGGGCAATGGCGCCCATGTCCACCACATTGACCAGATCCGCGACATAGGGGCCGACGTAGTCATACTCACGGGTCGTTTCCGCGGCCAGGGCCCTGGTCAGGGAGATCCGCTCCACCCCGCGCAGCTTCGATTCCAGCAGTTCATTGGCCCTGTTCTCCACGGCCTTGGTGACGTCCGTGTCCGCCGGCCCGCCATGGGGCGGATTGTACTTGAACCCGCCATGTTCCGGCGGATTGTGGCTGGGCGTGATCACGACCCCGTCCGCCTGTTGGCCCGGATTGTCCCGGTTGAAGGTCAGGATGGCGTGAGAGACGACCGGAGTCGGCGTATAACCCAGCCCCTTCTGGATCATTACCTGTACTCCATTGGCCGCGAACACTTCCAGAGCCGTGACCAGGGCCGCTTCGGACAAGGCATGGGTGTCCATTCCCAGAAACAGGGGGCCCTGAATCCCGGCTTGAGCGCGATATTCGCAGACAGCCTGGCTCACCGCCAGAATGTGGGCCTCGTTGAATGAACGGGCCTCGGCCACGCCCCGATGTCCGGAAGTGCCGAAGGCCACGCGCTGTTCGGGCTGGGACGGGTCCGGCTCCAGGGCATAGTATCTGGACAGGCTCCGGGGAATGTTGGGCAGCATGTCCTGGGGCGCTGGCTGCCCCGCCAAGGGATGAACGGCCATGAATTGCCTCCTGGTAAGTGTGGGGTCAATGGTGAGACCTTTCGAAAGTCAATGAACATCAATGAGCAGTTTCAGGCACAGGATTCCATGGAATCGAACTGGCCCGTATTTTGTAGTATGCCACGGAAGAATTCACAACCAAGGATGAGGTGATGATCGTCAATTACCCCTGGTCGCCCCTGTTTCCGCCGGGCAAGATTCAGCACAATTTCCCCCAGCATGGTCCCCTTGACGCGGAAACGCGTCGGAATACCGACTTTCTGGCGGAAATGTTGAAACTGTCGCTGAACACATCCGCCATCAAGTCGTTGGGCGAGCTGCCTGGAACCGATGCTTCTCCTCTGGAATCGACTTTGACGCAAATGAACCGCCTTCCCTCAACCATCAATGGTCAGGCCGGAACCCCGCCGTTTCCAGGCATCCCGCCCAGCGGACCGCCCCTGGACTCCCCCGCGGCCCTGCTTGCCCTGATCCAGGCAACCGTCGAACATCCGGCCCAGCCTCCCTCCGATCCGGCAAATACGTCCAGCCTGCGCCGGGCCATTTCCGCCTATGCCCCGCACTACTCCGCGGAAGGATTGCGCCAAAAGATTGACTTCTCCACGAAACACGCCGCGAATCATGCCCAACCGGCATCCGCCACACTCGCCAGTCCAAGCTCGGACCTGCTTAATCGTCGAACCGGCACGATGTCTGGACATCCGGCTGATGCGCCGGAAGCCATGGCGCATCTCGAAAAGAATCCTGCCCGAGTTCGATTTCGTGAGCATGACCCGTCCGCTTTTCCACGCCACGCGGATCGGATGCAACCCCTGGAGTTCCCCGTTCAACCCGGCATTCTGGCGGCAAGGTTCGAATCCGCGAACCGTCCCGACGCCATTGGCTACGACCGCCGCGGCGGCACCTGTTACGGAACCTACCAGCTCTCCTCCCGGATGGGCGGCATGGACAACTTCCTGAAGTTCCTGGACACCGAGGCTCCCCAATGGGCCAAGCGCCTGCGTAATGCCGGTCCGGCCAACACCAAGGGGACCAGCGGCGCCATGCCCGCGGAATGGAAACGCATTCACCAGGAAGACCCGCGGCGATTCGCCGCTCTCCAGCACGCCTTCACCCAGAAGGCCTACTATGACCCGGCTGCCCGGCTGGTGCGGCAGAGAACCGGCATCGACCCAAGTCAGGCTTCTCCGGCCCTGCGGGAAGTGATCTGGAGCACGGCGGTGCAGCACGGCGTGCACGGCGCGGCCAATGTCTTCCAGCGCGCCCTGAATACGGCGTCCGCGGGCGGAAACACTCCCTCCGAGAGCGAGCTGATCCAGGCCGTCTACAGCGAACGCAAGACCCGCTTCACCGGCTCCACTCCGGCTGTCCGCTCAGCCGTCCAGACCCGCTTCGACCAGGAAATGCAACTCGCCCTGGCCCTTCTCCCGGATGAACGGGACGTGCTCGTATAGTGTTTTTCGTTGATATCAGCATTCAAACGTCCGTTCCCCTTGCGCATGGCGCAGGTGCAGTTTCCTGAATGACGCCACGGAATCCGACTTGGACCAGAGGCCGCAATAGCCGTGAATCGCTTTGGGCGCATGATGTTCAAGAACGATTTCACCGTCCACGGAAGCCGAAATGGATTGCGCCGCAATGCTGACGCCGAGGCGGTACCACTGGTCTGGATTGAATTCCATGACCGCCCTGTCCAGTTCCTTGTGGCGGCCTTGTTCGAAGACCAACAGTACCGCGTTGTTTTTCAGCGCATCGATGCGAAAGACGAAATAGTTTCCCGCATTGCGCAGTCCGAATGCCAGGCCGGCGGCCATGTCGATGCATCCGGATTCGCAGCGGACGGCGACCTCCAGTTCACCGTTGGAGAAACGGCTGTCCTTGGCGATGGCCAGGGGAAAATAGGAATAGGCCTTGATGGTTTCCAGAAAGGAGTGGTAGCCGTCTCCGGTTACCCGCCCCAGAAGACAGGCCAGTCCGGATGAAACCGGATCAACCATTCGGTTTCCGGTCTGTCGGCAAATCGTTTCACCCTCCTCTTCATGGCGGGACCAGTGCCCTTCCCGGACGTAAAAATTCCTGATGCCGTCATCAGGCGTGTGGGCCAGGAAATCATAATCCCCGGCGAAAAACATCCCGGCCAGCCGTTGAACGTCCTGTTCATCCTTCAACGCCACGTCCAGCAATCGGCTGCATCCCAGCAGCCGCCCCATCAGATCCAGCTTTTCCTGCACGACCAGCGCATCATGGCCTTTCAATACGGCCGTGATGAAATCCCCCTTCATTTCCGTTCGGAATTCCAGCCTCTCCAGGATCTCGGCCAGCAGAAGAACGCGCAGCGACTTGCCGAAGTAGCTGCCTGCGCCTCCGGAAAACTGGAATGAAACATAATTCCGCGAACCCTCGTCCGTGCAGAGCGCGTCCAGGTTGGCGTAGTGATACCCGAACTTGGCATTCAGGTTCAGATAGTCCTCGGCCACAAGAGCAAAACTGTCCTGGCCAACAACCTGTTGCGCATGGCCCAAAGCGCCGCTGGTCATCAATGCAGCCAGATTGCGCGGCGACGGATCCACCGTGCTGGACCAGTTCAAACCGGGATGGGTCAGACCGTTCCAGAGTGCCCGCAGGGGAACGGAGCGGATGTCGTCCGGGGTTGCGACGTCGCAGTCGGTCAGCCCTTCCCGCAAGCCGCCTCCCAGGTCGATCAGCCGGATGCGCAGCGGAATATCCGCCGCCAGCACCGCTGCGGGATGCCGATCATGGGCCCCCCGATCCTCGGAAAGGGTGAACATTTCGGTGATGCTTTTTTCGTGCAGATAGCGGATCACATCGTGAATGGTGCGGCAATTTTCCGGCGTGAATGTTTCGGATTGAGGATCAAGGAGATGCAACGGGGTGATCTTTTCCAGGATGTTTTCCAGACGATGCTGCATGGGCCCGTGCATTGCCCTTCCCGGACTCATTTTTTTGGCGGCATCCACCCATTTCTGAATCCGGCCCCGGTAGATCGTGGTTGTTCCGGCATCCATGGTCACTTCAACCCCCTGCTCAATCCGCGCCGCGGCCTCCTTGGCGTCCACAATGGCCGGAACCCCATATTCCCGCACCACCGAAGCCAAGTGGCTGCCTACCCCTCCCGTCTCCGTGACCAGGCCCTGGATGCGTTGCATGTACCGGGCATAGTCCGGCGATGCATTCCGGACCACCAGAATCGCATTCTCCGGAATTCGATCCATCTCCGCCGGATCACGAGGGATGAACGCCTTGCCCGCGGCAATGCCCACGGAAGCGGTCTTCCCGGCGCTGAGCAGGACCGGATGCGCCGCGTCGTCAATCTTAGCCCTGGAGAACTGTGCGCTTTGCACGACCTTCAGGGGCCGGGACTGCAGCAGCAACATGCGGCCCTGTTGGTCCTCGGCCCATTCGATGTCCTGGGGAGCCTGAAAATACTGCTCCAGCCGGATCACATGCCTGGCCAGATTTCGGATGAGAGCATCGGAGATCGCCGGCTTATCCCGGAGGTTCTCGTCCACGTCCACGAGTTCCGTACCGCCGTCGGCCTTCAAACGAAGCCGGCGTGTCTTGCCGACAATCTCCCGCCGCACGATCGAGAGTTCCTTCTTGTCCACGACGTAGACATCCGGTGAGTTCACCCCGCTCACCAGCGTCTCCCCCAGCCCCGGGACCGCGAAGATCATCACGACGTCCGGATCTGAGGCATCTGCCCCGTCTGACTCGGTGGAGTCCTTTGCACCGGACTGCTCACGCTGCTCGCCGGCCGGATTCACGGAATAGGCGACGCCGCCGGCTCGAGCATCCACCATGGCCATGATCAACGCGCACATGGGAGTTTCATCGTCCCCGAGCTGGTTGTGCAGGCGGTAGGCTATGGCTCGGGGACTGTATTTTCCGGCCAGAACCTGCCGGTAGTCGGCCAGGATGTTTTTCCTGTCCACACCCAGCACCGAGACATATTGCCCGGCAAAGGAGATCCGACCGTCCTCGCCCACGGCGCTGCTGCGCACTGCCGCCAGGAGTCTGCCACCCTGCCGTTTTTCCAAATCCCGGCAGGCGTCCTCAATTTCCTCAGCCAGCGACCGGGGAACCTCGGCTTCCAGAATGGTCTGCCGCAGGTTTCTGCTGACATCCTCCAGAGCGCCCGCCGCATCCGGATCGAGTCCGTCCAGGGCTTCCCGAATGCGCTCCTGGAGCTGATTCTCACGCATGAACAGTCTGAAGGCCTCGGCGGTAACAACAAATCCCGCCGGAACGGGTATATCCAATTGGGAGGCCATGATCCCAAGATTGGCTGCCTTGGCCCCGGTAAAACTGATCATTTCCGAAGTCACCGCCCGCAGGGGCAGCACAAGTTCCTTGCGTCTTGCGGCAAGAGGCTGCAACTCCACCAGGACCTCCCTGCCGATCCGTTCCACCAGTTGCCGCAACGGCGCGTACTTGTCGCCGCCCAGGGCCTCCATGGACGAGACCATGGCTTTTACGGAAATGAGCAGCCTGCCCAGGTATTCATGCACGTCCACCGGCCGCAGGGACCAACCGCCCCGGTAGGCCTGATCCACTTCGGCCATGGCTTCCAGGGCATCGGAATTATGGGCCAGAAACTCCTTGAAAAGATCGTACGACCTGGCATGGTCCGAAGCCGGATCAGCCAGCGGTCGGCATGATTTTCGACGTGCTGCCACGTAAAACTCCTCTACTGCTCCCCCCCGCTCCTTGGTCGCTCAAGTCGCAGAAGATCGCCAAGGAAAACATTTTGTAACTACTCACCAATGGCCCTGGTTCAGATGCTGGAAACACTGGGAGCGCCGCACCCCAGTGCGGCACGTAACTTACGCCGGAAGAAACGCATCTACCAGAATTCGTCAGACCCAGGTCCAGGTTCAGACTTGGCCAAGGGAATTTGAGCCGGCATTTCATCCGGCCGTCCCATGACAAGACGTGCCGCACTGGGGTGCGGCGCTCCCAGGTGAAGAGGTGCCGTCGGAGCACAATTATGGCAATGCACGGATATGTGCTGAGTAGACACAACATTTCAAAGTTGCCTCACCCCTGCGGTATGACAACGAGCATTGCCGCCAGGCGAAAATCTTGCTTCTTGGCGGCCCCTGCGCCTCGAGCGAAGCGGGCGGTTCAATTTCAAAAGCATGCTCCAGCCGGATGCACCGACTCTTGCACCAAGCTCTGCTACGCCATGTCGCGCATCGAACCGAAAAATGCCTCCTGATCCCAGTCGGAACCAAGCATGGTCCCAATCTCGACGAAAAAGGAGTCCCAGCCGGAAATTTCTCCGAGCTTCGAGCCGTTCTTGAAAACCTTGAACCGTGTCCCTTGCGGGCACTTGGTCATGTTGATCTCCACGCTGGTTCCGGAAGGCATCTGCTCGGTCCAGTGGGCGGACCAGGAGGTGCGGTCTCCTTCGGTCTTTTTGTACTTCTCAAAAAACGCTTCGAATATCCTGACGATTTCTTCACGATCCATAGCCTCTCCTTTGTTGCCGCCCAGACTGATCCACACCCCAGCCTCTGTCTATCAAAATCGAAATCGAAATCGGTATCGAAATCGTAAACGATATCACAATAGTTTCATTATCTTTTTCCGATTTCGATTGCGATTGCGATTTCGATTGCGATTGTGATCATGCACGGAGACTTGGCATTGTTATCAGGATCGCAATCGAAATTGAAATCGAATATTTCTGGATGTTTCCATAAAACAGGCGCATACTCAAGGCTTCAACGTGTCCTAATTTCAGCGATCGGGAGAAAGACTGCCATGGAAACAAAAGCCTGCGTCGGCTGCGGTTGGTGCTGCCTGACGGACCAGTGCATGGAATCGCACCGCAAACACGGGTACATGCCCCGCTGCCCGGAAGTCTTCTGGGACCCGTTTCAACAGCGGTACCAGTGTTCCATGATGTTGGACCCGGTCCAGGGTCTCGCCTCCCGCAAGGCCCTGCTCCAGGGAAAGGGGTGCTGCGCGCCGCTGAACCCCTGGCGAGATGACGTGCGCAACCGAGATCATCAGCCGATTAGCCCATGGGAGGCGACCGAGTCGCCTGAGAAAACTTCAACCAAAGGATGAACAATGAAACAATGCATTGCCGCACCGAACGCCCCAAAGGCGATAGGTCCTTACTCCCAGGCGGTACGGGCAGGAAACATGCTCTTTCTTTCCGGCCAACTGCCGCTTGACCCGGAAACCATGCAGTTTGTTCCCGGCGGCATCACCGAGCAGACCAGGCAGGTCCTGACAAACGCCCGAGCGATTCTTGAGGCCGCCGGTGGCACCCTGGACAACGTGGTCAAGGCCACGGTTCTGCTCAAGGACATCAATGACTTCGCCGCAATGAACACAGTCTACGCTGAATTTTTCACGAAAGATCATCCGGCTCGTTCCACCTTCCAGGTGGCCAAACTGCCGCTGGACGCGCTGGTGGAGATTGAATTGGTCGCGGTGATTGAGTGAGCTGAAATATCAAGCAGCAGGCTTGTGACCATGCTGAGCGTGCGGGCAGCCGGAAATTTTGCGATTCATCCGGCTGGGGCGCATTTTCAGGAAATTGAACCGCCCGCTTCGCTCAAGGCAAAGGACGCCAAGGAAAATATTTTGGAAAGCAGGGAAAGAGCTGCTTTCCAAAAGGATTGCCACTCCCTGACGGGAGACAAAAAAATCGCCGCCAGGCGTGAAGCCTTTTGACTTCCGCATCTTTCCAGCGGAAGTCATAAATTTCTTTTTGGCGTCCTCCGCGCCTTGAGCGTAGCGGGCGGTTCAAATTATTTATCTTTTACCCCGGCACATGCGCTTGAAACGGATGAGCCGGAATTATCCCAAGTTCATTCCAAACCGGCATCTCCTGTTTCCGCAGGACGGAACCAGGCCAGGTATTCCTGGTTGCCTTTGGGCCCCAGTATTTTGGAGGGGACGATTCCCCGACAGACCAGCCCCAGTTCGTCATGAGCAAATTTGGTCACGTCTTTCAGAATCTGTTCACGGAGCAGCGGATCACGGATCACTCCCCTCTCCCCGGCTCCGGGATCGGCTTCGAACTGCGGCTTGATCAGCGCAAAAATGTCGGTGGAGGGTTTGCAGAAATGCAGACATGGAGGCAGGATCAGACGCAGGGAGATGAAGGAACAGTCCGCAGTGATCACATCTACGAGTTCGGGCAGCAGATCCGGGCCGGCGTGGCGGAAGTTCACCCCTTCCAGGTTGACCACCCTGGAGTCCTGGCGCAGTTTCCAATCCAGCTGGCCCTTTCCCACGTCCACGGCGTAGACCTTGAGTGCGCCGTGCTGCAGCAGGCAATCGGTGAATCCGCCGGTGGAGGCCCCCACGTCCAGGGCAATGCGTCCTTGGATGTTCACGGCGAAATGCTCCAGGGCCGTGAGCAGCTTTTCGCCGCCCCGGCTGACGAACCGCTCGCCCGCCACAACCCGCAGCTCCGCGTCCGGCGCCACGCCCTGACCCGGCTTGCCCACCGGCCGCGGCGAACCGTCTACAACGCAGCTCACCCGGCCAGCCATAATCAGCCGCTCGGCCTTTTCCCGGCTTTCCACCAGCCCCTGCTCCACCAGCGCCAGATCCGCCCTGATTTTCCGTCCCAATGCTCCCCTCCCTGGCTGTTATTGATTGCATGGATGCGATACGGTTATCTGTTAATGGGGATGGTTCCATTCAATAGGAGAAATGGCTGAAACTTTTACGGGCACCCTCATTAATTTGTCATTTTTTCAATTGAACCGCCCGCTTTGCTCAAGACGCCAAGGACGCCAAGAAAAGATTTTGGAAAGCAGGGAAAAAGCTGCTTTCCAAAAACATTGCCCCTCCCTGCCGGGAGGAATCAGAAACGCCGATAGGCGGCGAGTCTTTTGGGTTCCGCATCTTTCCAGCGGAAACCAAAATTACTTCTTGGCGTCCTCCGTGCCTTGAGCGAAGCGGGCGGTTCGATTCTGAAGAAGGTTTCGAGGGCCATGGGCGGCCTTTGCTGGGAACGCGAGGCTCTGCACTCGCAGTTCTTGAAGAGCGGGTACGGAGCCCCGCGTTCCCGGGGTTTTCGTATCCGGCGCTGCTCCAGGGCCAGAGGGAACCGTCACTGTTCAATGTCTTGGCTTTGGTGTCAATTGAGCATATCTTATGCCAATGACCAACTACACATCCCTTATGCCCGATGCGGTGACGGTTGTCCGTGAAGCCGGCGAGATGCTCATGCGGTTCTGGCGCGAGCCTCGGGAAATCCGCCACAAAGGACGTATCGACCTGGTGACCAGCGCGGACATCGCTCTGGAGAAGCTGCTCAAGGAGCGCCTGGAGTCGATTTTGCCCGGCGCGGGTTTTCTTGCCGAGGAATCGGCCGATGCCGACGATCTGCAACGCACTCTCACAGGACCGACCTGGATCATCGACCCTCTGGACGGGACGACGAATTTCGCCCACGGCATCCCGTTCGTGGCCATTTCCGTGGCCCTGTGGGACGAAGGCGAGGTGCAGCTCGGGCTGGTGCACATGCCCGTACTCAATGAATTGTTCCATGCCGCGCGCGGCCATGGCGCATTTGTCAACGACGTTCCGATACACGTCTCCAGCACGCGGGAACTGGAACAGGCCCTGGTGGCCACGGGTTTCCCCTATACCGTCCGGGAACGGATGGAGCCCATTCTGGCCTGGATGGAAATCATGCTGGCCTCGACCCGGGGCATCCGCAGAGCCGGTTCCGCGGCCTGCGACCTGGCGTATACGGCCTGCGGCCGGTTCGACGCCTTCTACGAACTCGATCTGAAACCCTGGGACGTGGCCGCGGGCTGGCTTCTGGTCCAGGAAGCCGGAGGACTGGTCAGCCGAATCGACCAGACCCCCTTCGACCTGCACGCTTCCTCCATTCTGGCCGGCAACAGCCTGATTCATGCCAAAACGGCGGAAGCGCTGGCGGAGTATGGAGGCAATTTTTCAGGCGGCAAAGGATGATCTTGCGCCATGCAAGTCGCCCGTCTCACCCACGAAGACCTTTCCGAAGTGGCCGAACTGGAAGCCCTTTGTTTTGCCGCTCCCTGGTCGCTGCAGCAGATCCGTTCCGGATTCGATTCGGAATCGAGCTGCATTTTCGGAGTGCGCAAATCAGGCGTCCTGGTCGGCTATATCAGTCTTGTGGTCCTGCCGCCGGAAATGGAAATCCTGAACATCGCCGTTCATCCGGACCACAGGAGGCGGGGATTGGGCAAAGCCCTTGTCGGAGCAGCGCTGGAACATGCCCGCGCCGAAAATGTCGAAAACTGTTTACTCGATGTGGATGAAGCCAACACCGCGGCCCTGGGACTCTACGAATTTTTCGATTTTTGCCGGACGGGACGAAGACGGGCATACTACCGCTTTCCTTCCGGCGCCAGGGACGCAATACTCATGCGGTGCTCGCCTTGATGAACTCGCCGGCAGTGCACGAAACAGAACAGAGGAGGAAACCATATGAGCATGCGATTTTTGAAGGACATGGACGTCAAGGGAAAACGTCTCCTGATCCGGGTGGACTACAATGTGCCCATTGACCAGGGGGTCATCCAGGAAGACACCCGCATCAAGGCCAGCCTGCCCACGCTGAAGCTGGCCCTGGACCAGGGGGCTTCCCTGGTGCTGTGCTCCCACATGGGCAGGCCCAAGGGCGAAGCCGTGCCGGAACTGAGTCTTCAGCCGATTGCCCGGCGCTTGTCGGAACTGCTGGGCCAGGATGTGGCCATGGCAAAGGATTGCGTCGGGCCGAAAGTGGAGTCCATGGCGCAGGCCCTTCAACCGGGACAGATCCTGCTGCTTGAAAACCTGCGCTTTCATGCCGGCGAAACCAAGAACGATCCGGATTTCAGCGCCAAGCTGGCCAAGTTGGCCGAAATCTACGTCAACGACGCCTTCGGCACCGCGCACCGGGCTCATGCGTCCAATTCCGGAATCACCAAATTTATTCCGTATTGCTGCGCCGGGTTGCTGATGCAGAAGGAATGGGAATACCTGGGCCAGGCCCTGGCTGCTCCCAAACGACCTTTCGTGGCCGTATCCGGAGGGGCCAAGGTTTCGGGGAAGATCGGAATCCTGAACAATCTCCTGGACAAGGTTGACCGTCTGATCATCGGCGGCGCCATGGCCAACACCTTCATCAAGGCCCAGGGCTACCCGGTCGGCGCCTCCCTGGTGGAAAACGATCTTCTGGACACGGCCCGGGAGATCATGGACAAGGCCAAGGAACGCGGCGTCGACCTGCACCTGCCCGTGGACTTCATTCATGCCGCCGGCCTCAAGGTCGAACAGGCCGAGGGCATTTGCGGATACCAGGAAATTCCTGAAGGTCAGATGGTCCTGGACATTGGTCCTGTTACCCAGGCCCAGTTCACGGAAGTCCTGGAGGGAGCGGGCACGGTTGTCTGGAACGGCCCCATGGGCGCTTTCGAGAACCCGGCCTTTGCCTCCGGATCGATGCACATGGCGAAGATCGTGGCTGAATTAGCCGAGGTCAGCATCGTGGGCGGCGGTGATACGGATGCCATGCTGCACGCATCCGGAATGGCGGACAAGATCAGCTTCATCTCAACGGGTGGAGGCGCGTTTTTGGAATTCATGGAAGGCAAGGATCTCCCAGCCTTCAAAGCCCTCAAGGAGTGCAAGTAATGAGCAGTCAGCCAAGAACTTTGATCGCCGGCAACTGGAAGATGTACAAGACTGAAGGACAGGCCGTTGAACTGGCTGCCGGCCTGGTTGCCGGACTCGCTGACGCCTTGCCCCCGGAGCGGGAACTCCTGATCCTGCCGCCGTTCACGGCGCTCAAGACCGTGTCCGAGAAACTGCGTGGCCGAGAGCGCATGTTCGTGGGAGCACAGAATTTCTATCCGTCAGAGGAAGGCGCTTACACCGGTGAAATCGCCCCGTCCATGCTGGCCGACGCAGGATGCACTCATGCTCTGGCCGGACACTCCGAACGCCGCCACGTCATCAAGGAATCCGACAGGTTCATTGCCCAGAAGGTCGCCTTCGGCCTGCAGGCCGGACTGCACATGATCCTGTGCATCGGCGAAACCCTGGACCAACGCACCCACGGCAGCATGGAAAACGTGGTCAAGGGACAACTGCGTCTCGGGTTGGCCCAGGTGAACAAGGAAACCGTCACCCCGGAGCAGCTCACGATCGCCTACGAGCCGGTCTGGGCCATCGGTACCGGAGAAACGGCCGAGCCCGAGGACATCCTCTCAGCCCATGCCGTTGTCCGAAAAACCCTTGAAGAGCATTTTCCTCATTGCGGCAATGGGATACGCATACTTTACGGTGGAAGCGTGAAGGCGGACAACGCCGCTGCGATTCTCGGCCTTGACAATGTGAACGGGGTGCTGGTAGGTGGGGCGAGTTTGCAGGTTGAAAGCTTTACAGCCATTGCCACGGCTGACTGATATACGAAGGAGTTTTAATTTTGAGTACCCTGATCATCACCATTCACATTCTCGCGTGCATTTCCCTGGTCGTCCTGATTCTGCTCCAATCGGGCAAGGAAGGGATGGGCGTCATCTTCGGCGGGGGCAGCAGTTCCGTCTTCGGCGGCGGCGGCGCGGGCGGCCTGCTCAAGAAGCTGACCATCAGCGTTGCAAGCGTCTTCCTGATCACCTCGCTGAGCTTCACCTACATGAGCGGCCAGCGAACCGCGGAAGAATCAATCATCCTTGACATTCCCGGCGACATGCTGCAAGTTCCGTCCGCTCCGGGGACCATCGAACAGCAGATCCTGACGCCCCGCGAGCCCGCCGACTCCAACGCCCCTCAGCAAGGTCCGACCGAGTCGCAATAGTTTCAAAAAGCCGAAGTGGTGGAATTGGTAGACACGCCATCTTGAGGGGGTGGTGAGGGAAACCTCGTGGGGGTTCGAGTCCCCCCTTCGGCACCAAAAGACAATCCGAGCCCGACCGGCTCAACACAAAAGGTCAATAGATTTTAAACGAGGCTGGACAGATTGTCCGGCCTCGTTTTTTTTTGTCTTTTGACATCCGGGTTTGCCTGGCCGAGGAACTGGAAGATGCTCAGCATGAACCGGCCCCTGCCCTGCCTGGACGGTCTTGCCATCCAGCAAGCCGTCCGGTCTGATCTCCAAGCTTATACCTTGATCACCACCCCACCTCAAATCCCGCCAGGAATCAGCAGGTCGATCCGCAACAGTCCCAAACCTGGCCGTGACCCCGATTGATCTGACCGTCCCGCACTGCTATCAACCGGGAGTGAAGCATCGTCATGGCCCCCGCGCCCTTGTGCATCGGACACAACACCAACAGTTTCACGACATCTCTCGGGCTGCCAAGAATTTTGGCAGTTGTGCCAACGAAATGGCCGCATACACAACCAATATAGGCTGACGCTTTCTGCAACGGCTAGGAATTTGGTGTTTCTGTTCTGGCATGTATCGTGCTCAATAGATGCAAGACCATTACGGTCCACCATCAACAGGAGAAAAAACCATGAAGAAGCTTTTCGCGGTTGCAGCTATGGCGGTTATGCTCTGCATAGCTGGGCTGGTCATGTCCGGCGAAGCCCAGGCCCAGAGGTTTGTGGACTATGGGGACGGTACAGTGATGGATACTGCAACCAATCTGATGTGGACCAACAATGCCAACCCGTTCGGCAGATTGAATTGGGATGACGCCATGTCCAGGTGCAGCTCTTTCAGCATCTCCGGTATTGGCGGCTGGCGGCTGCCGAGCAAGGACGAGCTTTTAATTTTATACCATGCAATGAGTGGCGGACATCCCTTTACCGGGTTCCAGTCGTCCTCCTACTGGTCCAGCTCGACCTACGAGGACGGCCATGACTTCGCGTGGTTCGTGAACATGAGCCACGGCAGCGTGGATCACTACCGCAAGATCGACATCACCTACGTATGGCCGGTCCGCGCCGGACAGTGAGGTGATTGGAACTTTGGTCATTCCGTTCGGATTACTTGATCCTTCAACCAACCAAGGAGACTGGAAATGCGTAAACTGTTTTTGACTGCTTCCCTGGCCCTGCTGTTCATGGCAACGCCCAACCTTCACGCCGCAACCGGCACCTACATCGACTGCATCCACGGCTGCCCCGACCTGATCGTCTGCACCAACTGCTGCAACCAGACGTTCAGCAGTATCCTGGCGACCTGCAACGCAAACCGTGACAATTGCGAGGCCCTGTGCCCTCCGGGGAACATGGATTGTCTCAACGCATGCATGATGGCCAGGAACGATTGCCTTAAGCAGGACACGCGGGTTTTCGATTGTCCGCACTGGAAGGCTGGCGGTCCGCAGCCGGGTTTGACGAAGACACTGGGTTTGAGGAAGACATCTGAGTGCAGGTTTTGTCATGAGGATGATCGTTAGGTTCCTCGATGAAATGACTCTTTAACGGGACGGGGGTGGCACTGGGGCATCCCACTCTCCCCGCTCAAAGCCGCCTGTCCTTTTCGGGATCGGCGGCTTTTCTGTTTTTTGGATCGTTGTTCAGACGTCTCAAACCAGGGCGAAGGACGGACGCGGCTGAGATCGAATCTTTTGCTTGACCTTGTTGCATGAATGGGAAAGAAGAAAATAATTAACATAAGGTGAATACGGTTCACACACCCATGACATGACAAGGCCGCTATAAACGCAGCAACTTGTCATCCCACACTGCACAGGAGTCCAGATGTACCAAAAGCAAGCCCCTGCCGCACCTCCCGCTCAAGCAGGCTTTTCCGACGCCCAGGACATCCTGGACCACGCACCTGTCGGTATCTTCAAGACAACACCGGAGGGACGTTTTCTCTATGCCAATCAGGCCTTGGCGGAGATGTTCGGATATAATGCACCGCTGGATCTGGTGAATTCGGTCCAGGACATTGCCGCTGAATTGTTCGCTGATCCCAAAGACGGCCCTACTGTCACCAGCCTGTTGGCGGCTGAAGGAATAGTAAAAAACTTCGAATGCGAACATGTTCGCAAGGACGGCACCCGTTTCTGGGCATCGGGGAGCATTCGAACTGTCTATGCGGAAGACGGGAGCGTTTTGCATTTTCAAGGCTTTGTGAGCGACATTACCGCGCGCAAAAATGCCGAGCAGGCCGAGAGGGAAACCGAGCGGCGCTTTCGGTTGATGTTCAAAAACGCTCCCATGCCCTACCAGTCGTTGGACGAACAGGGA
Source organism: Desulfonatronum thiosulfatophilum (assembly GCF_900104215.1). Classification (NCBI taxonomy): domain Bacteria; kingdom Pseudomonadati; phylum Thermodesulfobacteriota; class Desulfovibrionia; order Desulfovibrionales; family Desulfonatronaceae; genus Desulfonatronum; species Desulfonatronum thiosulfatophilum. Next base: position 145,826 of record NZ_FMXO01000008.1, read on the forward strand.
AACTTTCTCGACGTAAATCAATTATTTCTTGATGTGCTGGGATACTCACGAGATGAACTGATCGACAAGAATTTCGGCGATATCCTGCATCCGGATTGGAGGGATCATTTCAAGGAAAACTTCCCAAAGTTCAAGGCTGTTGGTGAAATCTTGGGTGTTGAATTCGAAATGGTCAAAAAGGATGGATCGCCAATTCTCGTCTACTTCAACGGCAAGATCCAGCGAGATGCACAAGGCCGGTTCCAGAGAACCCACTGCATTTTCCAGGATGTTACAGAGAAAAAACAGGCGGAGGATGCACTGCGTGAGAGCGAAAACCGTTACCTCACCCTGTTCGAGAGAACGATCAACCCTATCACTATTATTGATATCGAAGGCAATTATATCGATGCCAATGAGGCTGCCTTGCATTTTTTTGAGTGTTCACGCAGCGAGTTACTGACAAAGAATGTCATTGATTACATACCGCCCGGCAAGAACAAGATGTTGGCAACACATCTCCCATTATGGGAAACAGGCGGTGTTCTGGAGAGAGAATATTTCGTCCACGGCAGGGTGAAGACACTGATCCTGACCATCACGTCTGGGACATGGCATGGACGACCTGTGGTCTTTGGCAATGGCATTGATATTACTGAGCGCAAACAGACGGAAGAGGCGTTACAAGAAGATGCTGTTCGTCGTCGTATCCTGGTCGATGATTCCAGAGACGGGATCGTTGTCTTGAACCAGGATGGAAGCGTTCATGAAGCCAACAAACGCTTTGCTGGAATGCTTGGTTATTCTCACGAAGAAATACAGCAACTCTCACTCTGGGATTGGGATATCAACAGGGATCCAGATCAACTTGCCGAAATGGTTCATAAAATCGATGTAAAAGGTGATTTTTTTGAAACTCGTCACCGTCGCAAGGATGGCACATTCTATGACGTTGAAATTAGCTCCAACGGGTCTGTAATCAATGGACGGAAACTTATATTTTGCGTTTGTCGCGATGTTACCGAACGCAAGCGAATCGAGCACGAACTCAAGGAAAAGACGGCCCTGCTTGAGGGCATCCTGGACAACATTCCGGACATCATGGGCGTCAAACGACCTGATCTGAGTGTGATGCGTTACAACAAGGCAGGCTATGCATTTCTGAACAAGTCCCCGGAGCAGGTTATTGGCGGCAAATGCTATGAGCACATTGGCCGGAAAGCGCCCTGTTCTCCCTGCGCAACACAAGCAGCCATACAGGCAAAACAACCAGTGGAATTGGAGAAATTTGTGCCTGAGCTTGATGTTCACCTGAGCTGCCGGGCCAATCCAATCCTCTCTGATGCAGGGCAAGTTGAGTATGCTGTTGAACTTATTCGTGACATTACACAGAGAATAAATATTGAAAAAGTGCTGCGTGAAAGTGAGGCGCGTTTCAGCAACCTGTTTGAACATGTGCCCACAGTGGCTGTACAGGGATATGGCATGGACGGCATGACTCTGTTCTGGAACAAAGCATCCGAGAACTTCTATGGATATTCCGCTGATGAGGCCATTGGAAAAAATCTCCTGGACCTGATCATCCCGGACGAAATGCGACAGGATGTTCTTCGTGAAATTCAAGTGATGTCCGCAGGCGGAAAACCGATTCCCCCGACGGAACTCAGTTTGAAGCGCAAGGACGGCTCACGCATACAGGTTTACTCAAGTCATGCGATTATTAACAAATTCGATCAAGAACCTGAACTGTTTTGCATTGATATCGATCTGACTGAACTCAAACGGACCGAAGCCGCTATGCTTCAAGCCAAGCAAGCGGCCGAAGCCGCCAACCTGGCAAAATCCGAATTCCTGGCCAATATGAGCCATGAAATTCGCACTCCCATCAACGGCATCATGGGCATGATGGCGTTATTGGACACCACTGCCCTGGATGAGGATCAACAACAATATGTCCATTTGGCCAAAACCTCCGCGGATCGCCTGACCAGGTTGCTGTCCGATATCCTGGACCTGTCCAAGGTTGAGGTCGGAAAGATGGAACTCCTCGAGTCCGAGTTCAGTATGATCGAACTGCAAGACTCGATTCTCGGTCTGTTCACCGTGACAGCCAGAAACAAAGGGATGACTCTGGAATGTTCTATAGACCCGGCTATTCCGCAACGGCTGGTCGGAGATGAAGCCCGATTGCGGCAAGTGCTGTTCAACGTTGTCGGCAATTCCTTGAAATACAGCGACAGCGGAAAGGTCAACGTAAGGATGACTCCGATCCGTTCTTGGAAAAACGGGGCCTTCAGGATTCTTTTTTCCGTAACCGACACGGGCATCGGCATCCCTGATGACAAACTCAACGACCTGTTCAAGCCCTTCGTGCAGGTGGACGGCTCGTACACCCGGAAGTACCAAGGCGCGGGGCTCGGACTGGCCATAGTCAAGCGGCTGGTTGAACTCATGGATGGGCGGCTGTGCGTCGAAAGCCTGGAGGGCCGGGGAACCACGATCCATATCGCTTTGTACTTCAAACTTCCCGTTGCAAACGATTCGAGCTTGTCTATTGGGGCATCAAGTTCGTCTCCGGCTTCCCGCTTGCGTATTCTCCTTGTCGAGGATGATCCGTCCAACTCGTTTCCGACCATGAAACTACTGCAGAAAGCGGGGCACAAGGGGACTCTAGCCGAGAACGGTCGTCAGGCTTTGGATCTGCTTTCCCAGCAGGATTTCGATCTTGTTCTGATGGACATCCAGATGCCGGTGATGAACGGCGTCGAAGCCGCCAAGGCCATCAGGTCGTCCACTGATCTTGGTCTCAAGAAGGATATCCCCATCATCGCTCTGACGGCCTATGCCATGCTTGGAGACAGGGAGAAGTTCCTTGATGCCGGGATGAACGACTACGTGGGGAAGCCGATGCACATGGAGGATTTGCAGAGAGTGCTGGAGAGAACTTTCGCTTGAAGAGCACCATACCTTTTCTCAATCCACCTTCCCCCCCGCGAAAAGCCCTCCTGTACATGATTAACCAAGGATATGAGGATTGAGCCGCCAGAGCGTGTAGTTCAGAATTGACGCATATCCAACCCAGAGCAGATACGGGATCAGGAGCGCGCCTGCCAATGGTCTTTTGTTCCAAAAGCTGATCATGGTGATGAAGATCAGGCCCAGGAGAAGAAGTATTCCCGCAAAGGAAACCATTCCAAGATTCCAAACGAAAAAAAGCCACGACCAGAGCGCATTGAAGAAAAGCTGTACAATGAAAAGGCCAAGCGCCGTCCGCGTTTCCCTGAATGTTCCAACACGCCAGACAAGCCACGCCGCCACTCCCATGAGCGTGTACAGGACCGTCCACACAGGTCCGAAAAGCTGAGCAGGCGGCGACCATGCCGGCCTATCCAACTGGGCGTATAATGCTGGAGCATCCATCGAGGCCGCGCTTCCGACTGCAGCGGCAACATACGTGATGGCCAACCAGCCGATAAGACCTAAAATCTGTTTGCGTTTCTCCATCGCAACTCCCTCCATATTCGGGACCGGCATGCTGATTCAGCGACCTGCCTTTTCGCCGACCTACAAAAAACAAAATAACTATTCAGCAAAATCGGAAAAGAGCTGGATACAGGTTTTCGCCGGTATGACTGAATCTGTTCAGTACGTGACCTTGTCTTCCTTCAGTTCCCAATCCCTGAAGGCTTCCCCGGCCTCTTCAGGTAAGAGGTTCACCATCGAAATTATGCGTTCATTCAAAGGAATGTTCAATTCCTGGTAGATGAAGGCGTCATCAAATCCGATCTCAGCGGCGTCTGTTTTGTTGTTGCCATAGTAGATACGGTCGAGGCGAGCCCAGTAAATAGCCCCCAGGCACATCGGGCAGGGTTCACAAGTCGTGAATATCGAACATCCTGAAAGGTCATATGTGTTCAGTTCCCTACAGGCTTGCCTGATGGCGTTGATTTCAGCATGCGCCGTAGGGTCGTTGTCGCGGGTAACGCTGTTCGAAGCCTCGGCGATCACCTTTCCATCCTTGACGATGATTGCCGCGAAAGGCCCACCGCCCTGCTTCACGTTTTCCCTGGAAAGAGCGATTGCCTTGCGCATAAAAAATTCCGGATTTTGTTCAATCATCACGTGCTTTTCTCCTACCCAAACTGCATCTGTCCTTGCAGTCCGGCCACCTGCTCCCTGTCCAATCCGGTGATGGCCGCTACGTCGTCCAGAGACATGCCTCGGGCGAACATGGCCTGAACTATCTTCCTGATTCCAATCTCTTCGCCTTCCACTCTACCCTCCTCTCTGCCCTTCATTTCAGCGGAGAGTATCCGGGAGCGCTGGTCCATGAGTTCGGCTTCGCGGGCTTCGTAGGCCATGCGTTTGAGCTTGTCCTTGGAGATGACTTCGAGAAGATTGTAGGCTTGCCTGATGTCCTTGTTGTCGTGGGCGAGCATTTTGATGACCTCCTGTGATTCTCCGTCGATGAACAGCATCCATTGCGTGAGCGGATCGGTTTCAGGTCCGGCCAAGATCGCCTCCCGCAGCCTGGGCAACTCCAGGAAATGCACTTCCAGGACGTCGGTCAGGCGGTGGCCGGTGGCGTCATCGGTGAGATGGAAGCAGGAATGGAGTTGCTGGAGCGGGATGCAGGGGAAATCCACGATGTTGATGGTCACGCATTTTTTCAGCTTCTGGTAGGAATCTCCGGCCTTGATCTGCCCGGCGTACATCTTGGCCCAGTAGAACATGGTTCGTTCGGGCATGGGGTCCGTGGGCAGGATCTGGATTTCCACGTTGATCTGCCGACCGTCCTGGAGTTGGATGCGGACATCCAGTTGGGATGCCTCAGTAGCACATCATATGTGCTTCTCAATTGACTTCCTTGAGGAAACCGCTGGCGTATTTGTGCAGGATGCTGCCGATGAGGGTTTGGCAGGGGATGCCTTCCCGCAAGGCTTTTCGCTGCAGCGCGGCCAGGTCGTTTTCCGATATACGAATGTTGATTTTTCGGTTCTTTTTCAGCGTCTCGCGAGCTATGGTCCGATGATCGCCGGAAGGCGGCACGCTGGTCAACATTCCAGACTGATACGCCTTGAGGATTTCCCGCTCATCATCGTCGAGGGGGTAAGGTTTTTCGTGCTGCATGGTTCAACCTCCGAGGTACTTCTTTGTGGCTTTGCGGCTGGGAATGATCGTTTTCAGGAAAAAATCCGCTCCATCTCGAACAAAGGGAACGAGCAACGCGTAGCCGTCGCTATCCACGATGAGGATGCGTTGGTTGGGGTATTTTGTCGGGTTGGGGTGTTCCGTTTCAATAACAAGGGCACCTGCTTCAATTATATTAACAATCTCATCAAAGGTTATTCCACGTTCTTTTGCCAAAAGAGCATTTTTTTCGGCGTTCCATTTGTACTTCGGCATGGTTTGAATCTGGGACAGACAGTTGACAATGTCAACCCGACCCCTTCCCGTCAGAACAAGCACCTGCATTATCTTGGTTGAAGCAGCCAAATAGCGCCACTATGGAACGAGCAGTTGGCTGAAGTTCACAAAGCGGTACTGAGCAGAGCGCACCACACGGCAAACCGGCTACCAAAATGTTTTGCAGTGAAAAGCAGAAAAGGCAGGATCCAAAGTGACAAGCGGCAGCATTTCCAGTTCGCTTTGGGCCGCAAGCATGCGATCAAAGGGGTCGCGGTGCTGCATGGAGTAGGAACCTGCACGCAAGGAATGGACATAGGTCATGGGAAGGTGAGTGAATCCATCGGCTGCCACGAGTTCAGGAAATCTGTCGACAACGCCCGGCACCTGTTCCAGCTTGCCGATTCGGTGCTTGGTGGTGATTTCCCAGGTGCTGGCCGCACTGACACTCCGCGACGATGGTCGCCGTCACAAAGAAAATTGAGCATCAAGTCAAGTTTGTCATATGAGCATCGCCCAAGCCATGGCAGTACCTCCCTTATGCGATATTCTTTTCGGGAGGCGAAAGAGCGGATATGAAACGTGCTCCGATTTTTTAACTGTTCGCTCAAACTGCCGTGTTCCATAATACAGCCAGAGGGGCCGTTGTTCCCATCCCATTGACTACGAATCCGCGACTGACAAATTCCCGAACAAGCGCCTGCTTGCGTCTGCACATTTCTGCGAAAAACTGTACCAAAGTACAATAGACAGGAAATAATGTTGATGTAATGTCTGATCGTAAGTTAGGAATTTATCACAAAGCGATTTCACCCTTTTAAATAGGAGAACACAATGGCTGTCTCGACAGGAACCCAAGCAATAGGAAAAGTGGTCATTCTGTATGGAACGGTTAAGGCCGTCGCGCCGGACGGAACCGAGCGCGTCCTTGGTCCCAACAGTATTGTCTATGCCAACGAACGGATCGTAACGGAAAGCGATGGCAGTGTATCCATCATGCTGGACGGTCCCCCGCCCATGCAAGTGGATCTCGGCAGGATGAGCGACGTGCTCCTGAACGAGGACGTTTATACCGGAGTTCCCGAGGCGGCCGAGGTTACGGATCTCTTTGCCGAGGCTGAGTTGATTATGGAGGCTTTGGAATCGGGAGAGGAGATTGAGATCGACGCCACAGCGGCCGGCGGTCCCGGCGGTGCAGGCGGGGGCCTGTCCCTGGTCAAGTTTGATGTGGACGGCGGAGAGGTCCTACCCACAAGCGGCGCCGAGACCGAGGGCTTTTCTGTAGTCCTGCCTGACCCATTGGAAGGTGTAATCACGATTGAAGAAGGAGAACCAACTCCTCCTGCTCCAGTCGCAGCAACCGATCCCGATCCCGACGATCCCGATCCCGACGATCCTGATCCCGACGATCCCGATCCCGACGATCCCGATCCCGACGATCCTGATCCCGACGATCCTGATCCCAACGATCCTGATCCCGAGGATCCTGATCCCGAGGATCCTGATCCCAACGACCCCTATAACGGGCTTGTTACGCTGTCATACGAGGCCAAGTTGATATCACCTCCTGAGCCGCTGCCGCTTCCTCGTGATATCTCTCATGTGCTGTATATTCTGGAAAATGAGGACGGAAATAGGATTGCTGTCAAAATTGATGATTACGAAAACCTCATTGAGACAACAGATCCGAAACATCCTGAAGGATATACAGATTGGATACAGGGACAGTACGATGGCTACACTGTCACCAATTACTACATCAAGGCGGGTTCAGACAATTCAGGTAAAGGAAATGGTGCCGGCGAGGGCCAATCCGGGGAAGGTGGATTTTTCGACAGTGATGGAAATAAGTTGACTGTCGATCAGTTGCATTCTCTTGGACTTTCAGACTATCTAACTAATAATGAACAATCCTTCGGCGGTAATGCCAAGACAGCGTACAACAAGAACAGCGATTCAAATCCAGATTGGAACGGAACTGAAACATCCTTTGAACCATCATACTACGAGATCACCATCACGGCCGACGTGGACAATCCTCCAACGGAAGGCGACTTGGTTCTCACTTTGAGCAATGGCGAAACGATCACGATCCCCCAAGGCGAGACTAGCGGGTCCACCACCTTTACGGTGGGGGTGGATGAATTCAAGGGGGGGACTGAAATCTCCATTGATGACGACAATGGTGATGAAGTAGGGTATGACAACCTAGACACCTCCGACACCGCAACAGTGGGTGGCCCAGCACCTAGCTATTTCGAGCATGAAGAAGGTTTATTCACGATGGTTTTTGCTGTTAACGAGTTCGGCGATGATGGTATGACAGACAATACAAGTGAAACAACATAGCACAAGCAGACGGGTCCCCTGAGTTTTCAGGGGCTGACGGCCAACAAGGGCTGCGAAGGGTGGTACACCTTCGCAGCCCTTGTTGGTATTGGCAGGACGACGTGGCCCTTTAGATCAGTGAAGATCGGCGGAAATGAGATATTATAGCACCTTTATCCCCTGTTCATCAGCACGGCCAGACCCAGGCGGTTGCCGGTCTTGGTCTTTCCATAGATTGAAGTAAGGTGCGCCTTCACGGTCCGTTCAGTGATCTTCAGGTCCTCAGCGATTTGCGCGTTTGCCAGGCCCCGGGCGACCATGTCGGCAACCATGCGTTCCATCTTTGTCAGGCCGGGCAAGGCCTGTCCGGCTTCGGCCTCGGGCCGTCTCTGCTCTCCGGCGGCCATGTCCTGGATCAACCGCTGAATGATCTGCTGTCCCAGCCATACCCCCCCGCCGATTATGACGCGCACCGCCTCCTTGAGCAGGTCCGGGGAAATATACGTGTTAGCGTATCCTGAAATGCCCGCCTTGAGAAAGGACAGCCCCTCCTCCTCGTAAGGCCGGTCCGACAACAGCATGAACCGGGTCCCGGGATCTATCCCTTGCAAATCGGTGAAGGATTGCTGGTCAACGAGGGGCCGGTGCAAAAGCACAAGATCGAATTTCTTTACGGTCAGATGTCGCTTCGCTTCTGCCAGGGTCGCGGCCTGCTCCCCCGGAGTGGAGGAAAGCAGTTCTCGCCATCGTCTGAGCACCACTGGATTCGCGCTGGAAAACAGTATTCTCATGTGATCACCTCTCTCTGAATGCGGTATACTTGGCCCGCAGGATTGGTTTCATAAGATAGGACAGGACGGTCCTCTTGCCTGTGAGGATGTCCGCCGTGGCCACCATGCCGGGAATGATCGGCAGGGGATTGTTTTCCGTGCCGAGGTAGTTCCTTTCCGTGCGCAACTGGACAAGATAATAGCTGTTGCCTTTTTCATCTGTGATGCTGTCCGCGCCGATATGCTCGAGCTTGGCCTCCAGTCCACCGAAGATCGTGAAGTCGTAGGCCGTGATTTTGATCATGGCCTTCTGAGCGGGCCGGAGAAAGGCGATGTCCGAGGGCCGAATCCGGGCCTCGATGAGCAGAGTGCCCTCGGCCGGGACGATCTCGATCAGGTCCATGCCCGGCTGGACGACACCGCCAAGGGTGCTCACCAGGACGCGGTTCACGATCCCGTTGACCGGGGATCGGACCAGGGTCCGGTCCAGACGGTCCCTCAGGGCAGTGGCCGCGGCGGTTTCCTCCCCCAGGAGCGACTGCACGTCGTTCAAATCGGCCTTTGCCTTGTTGACGAAATTCAGTCTGATTTCCTGGATGGCGGAGGTGCTTTCCTCAATCCTGGAGCGGGCTCTGGGAATGGACTGTCTGATGACCTCCATCTCCCCGCGCATCTCGCTGGCCCTGCGTTCGTTTTGAAGGACTTCCATTTCCGAGACCGCGCCCTTGGCCACAAGAGGCCTGAGCAGGGCAAGCTCCTTTTCGAACAGGTCATACGTCCTGTTCAGTTCCTCCAGCTTGACCTGAAGCTCGCGCAACTCACTCCGACGTTGGTTGAGCTGCTCCTGTCTGATGCTCACAGCAAAACGCAGTTCGTTCTGCCGGGAGTCATAGAGCTGCTTTTCGCTGTTGCCGATCTCCGGCGACTCGGCCATCACCTCCGGGGGCACGATGAACGCCGTGCCCGTGGCCTCGGCCTGGAGGCGGGCCGCCTTGGCCAGATTTGCCAAATATCTGGCGCGGCTCTGCTGAAACGACGAAGAAAAGCGGGTTTCGTCGATGCGCAGCAGCAGCTGTCCGCGCTCCACCGTGTCCCCGGCCCTGATCAGGATCTCGGAAATGATTCCGCCCTCCAGGTTTTGGACGACCTGGATCTGTCCGGAGGGAATGACCTTGCCCTCGCCCCGGGTCACTTCCTCGATCTCGGAAACCGAGGCCCAGTACACTGCTCCGCATAAGAGGATCAGCACAGCCCAGACAATGGCCCTGCCACCCCGGGGAGATTGGGCCAAAATGGAGGCTCTGATGTCCGTGGCATAGTCCACGTCCTCGGGATCCATCCGGTAAAAAAGCTCCCGCGGTTTCGGTTTTTTCAGCGGCCCCTGCGCTGGCGCGGGTTCAGTATTCGTTTCGTCCTTCACGTGTCTTCTCCTGGCTACATTCTCAACTGGCCCTTTTTCATGGCTTCCATGACCGATGCCTTGGGCCCGTCGGCCACGATGGTCCCATTGTCGATGACTACCAAGCGGTCCACCATGTCCAGCAGGGAGGCCCTGTGCGTGATCAGGATCAATGTCTTGTTCTTGATCAGGGTCGCCAGTCTCTTCCTGATCCGGATCTCGGTCCGGTTGTCCATGTTGCTGGTGGGCTCGTCCAGGACCAGTACGGGCGGATCGAGCAGCAGGGCCCTGGCCAGAACGATGCATTGACGCTGCCCTCCGGAGAGCCCCCGGCCCAACTCGCCTATTTCCATGTCATAGCCCAGGGGGTGTTTCTTGACGAAGTCATCCACTCCGGCGTCCATGGAGGCCTGCAGAATGGTCATGTCGTCCACGTCATAAGTGCCCATGGTGATGTTGTTGCGCACCGTGCCCCGAAAGAGCTGGATGTCCTGGGGCACGTAGCCTATGAACCGGCGCAGTTCGGTGGGATCGATCTGACGGATGTCCGTGCCGTCCATGGTCACCATGCCGCTTTGGGGTTCGTACAGCCCCAGCATGATCTTGCCCAGGGTCGTCTTGCCTGAGCCGATGGGGCCGATCACGCCCACCTTTTCACCGGTCCGGACCTCCAGCGAGATGTTGTTGAAGACCTTGGCCGTCTGCCCGGGGTAGGCAAAGGTCAGGTTCTTGATCCCGATGGCGCCCTCAAATCGTGTCCTGTGCAGAAATACCTTGTCGGCCGGCCGCTCCACGGGAAGCTTCATGATGTCGTTGAGGGTCTTCAGGGCTTCTTTGGCCCGCTGGTAGCGTGTAGCCAGTCTGACCACCTGTCCCATGGGGGCCAGGGCCTGCCGGGAGAGGATGACCAGGGCGATCAGCCCGCCCTGGGATAGTTCGCCCGCGGGAATCTTGTATACCCCAGCCACCACTACCCCGACCACCACCACGCTCTGCCAGAAGAAGGCCGCGTCGTTTACCGAGTTGGTCAAGGCTCGGGCTCTGGAGCTCCACTTAGAAATATAGCTCACCGACTCCTCCCATGCGCGCTGCATCTGGCTCTCCGCGCCAAGGGTCTTGATGGTCTCCAAGCCTGAAATTCCTTCCACGAGGATGGCGTTCTTCTGAGAGGAGGCTTTGAGCGTCTTGCTCACTGCGTTGCGCAAGGGGCGCTGGATGGCCCAAGCATGGACCGCAAGGATGAAAATGGCCACTCCGAAGATGATCACGATGTCGCCGCCGATGTACCAGACCACGAGCAGGGCCAGCATCATGAAAGGCAGGTCGATGATCGAGGTGATGGAAAACGAGGTAATGAAATCCCTTATGCTTTCAAATTCCTGGATGTTTCTGGAAAAAGAGCCCATGGACTTAGGCCGGGCCTCCATCTTCAGGTCAAGGACCTTCTGCAGCAGGACGGAGGAGATCTTCAGGTTGGCCTTGTTTCCGGCCTCGTCGATGAAATGGCTGCGCAGGAGACGCATCACGAGGGCAAAAAAGTAGATGACCGTGATCCCGATGGCCAGGACCCACAGCGTTTCCACGGCATGGTTGGGGATCACCCGGTCGTACACCAGCAGGACGAAGAACGGGGTCATCAGGCCGAAGACGTTGATCAGGAAGGAGGCCACCATCACGTCCCGGTAGATGCGCCAGTGCTTGAAGAAAGTCCCCCAGAACCAGCTTATTCCTACACCGGGGCTGAGTTCCTCCAGGGATTTTCTTTCCAGGTGATATTTTGGCCGGGCGAAAATTGCGTAGCCCGTGTAGAGCTGTTCCAGTTCCTCCCTGGTGACGGTCTTCTCGCCCATTCCCGTTTCCGGCAGCAGGATCCTGAAAGAAGCACCCCCGGATTCGACGCCCACGAGCACGCATGCCTGCCGCGCGTGGAGCAGAAGAACGGCCGGGAGCTGCAACGGGGATATCTTCCTTAATTTCTTTTTCACGACGCGGGAGGACAGGTCCGCCCGGTCCGCGGCCCTGGAAAAGAGTTCTACGGTAAGGCGGTTCTTGACCAGGGGCAGGCCGGAAACCAGACCTGTCCGGGACGTCGGCAGCCCGTGGAGCCTGGTCAGCTGGATCAGGCAATCCAGAAGCGGATCGTCATTGTTGTCTATGTCTCCCTCGAGTTTCCATCCTTCCAAAACGGCCTGATCATGTGTTTCAGCTACGCTCATGTATCGATTCCCTGCACAGAGGCAACCAAAGCCCCCTGTTTTTTTTTGCTGGTTGGTGTTACCTGTCCGAATAGGCAAACACATCCATCCGGAGAGACAGTCATGTTATACGTGGAACGCGACACAAACGGCATTATCACCGCAATACACAACGCTCCCAAACCTAACGTAGACGAAGTAAAGCATGACGTGGACGATGAACTGTTGGAGTTCCTGCACAGAACAACCCATGTTGATACGAGAAAGCTCCTGCTGTCGCTGTCGGACATGGGAATGATCCGGTTGGTGGAAGATCTGATCGATCTGCTGATCAACAAGAATGTCATTCTCTACACCGAGTTGCCCGAATACGCCCAGGAAAAGATCAGGAAGCGAAAACTGTTGCGAGAAACAGTGAGCTCACAAACCCTGACCGTGGATGACATCCTCTAGCATTACCACGATTCACGACTTGCGCACCATATCCCGGATCGGACTTGGCCGAGCCACGAGATATCCCTGGATCGCATCCACGTTCAGTTCCTTGAGAACCTGGACCTGTTGCTCTGTTTCCACCCCTTCGGCAATGACCAGCACGTCGATGCTGTGCGCAACGCTGCACAGCGATGCGATGTAAAACCGGCTGTCATTGTCCCTTTCCTTGAGTTCCCCGGTATAGGCCCGGTCTATCTTCACGTAATCCGGCCGCATGGATTTGAGATATCCAAGATTGGAAAAGCTCTGTCCGTAATGATCAAGGCCGGTGGCGTGTCCGTTATCGCGTGCGATGCGGCTGAAATCCCTGACCAGTTCCAGGTTCTGGACAGCGCTGTATTCGGAAAATTCAAAAATGAGGCGAGGAGCGGACTTGGGCAGATTTTTAAGTGCCAACGTGATCCATGCCCTGAAGGCCTCATCCTGAAGCGAAGCGGGCGATACGTTTACGGCGACGCTCTCCGTTGGAAGCAGAGAGCGATCCAGCTTCATCACCTCTTCGATGGCGATGCGGTCGATGGAGGATACAAGGCTCAGCCGTTCGGCCAAGGACATGAACACGCCGGCGCTGAGGAGCTGGTTTCCTTCCAGAACGATTCGGGAAAACACCTCCAGATGCAGCAGCTTGTTCCGGTCGGACATTGTCACCACCGGCTGCGCATCATGGCTGAACTTGCGCTCCGCCAGGGACTGTTCAAGCACTTCCTTCCATTTCTGCTGGCCAAGAGGCATGGCGTCCGTTTCCTCGGTGATGGAGCGCACGTTCCATCCGTTGGGTCCTGTCTGTCGCGCCATGGACAGAGCCAGATCGGCTTCGGAGAGCATGCGGCCCAGGGAAACGGAAGCGGTGTACGTTGCCGCCCCGACATACGCGATATTGTCCGTTACAGAAATTTCTTCGGCTGCAAGCCGCCCCAGATCAGCGGCAATATGTTTGGCTATGGTTGCGGCGTCGAAGGCGGGCGCGTCCGGAAGAAAAATGCCGAAGTCTCCGCCGCTGAGGCGGGCAAGAACGCAACTGGCATTTTGGCCCATGGTTTGCTGAAGCAGCTGAGCAACACGTCGCAGGAAATCGTCCCCGGCCTGGAACCCTTTGTCTTTATTCAGCCTGTCCAGATCGTTGAGTTTGACCAGCAACAAGATTCCTTTCGTGGGTGTATCAGGGCCATCAAGGCGTGATGTGACCTGAGATTCAAAGTAACGCCGGTTGCCCAGGCCGGTAACCGGATCAGTATAGGCCCGCTCCCGGAGACTTTCCGCCTGCGCCACCTGCTCCTCGAACATCTCCTTGACCTTGTAGGTCATGCGGTTCATGACCTCGACAACCCTCCTGAACTCCTTGGTCCAGGGGATGCTTTCCTGAATTTCATAATTCTTGCGGCAGATGGCGTCGGCCTGCCGCTCCACCATCACCAGCGGCCGGAGCAGCAACCGCAACCCGAACCCTCCGGCAATAAGCACGACGGCCCCGCAGACCAGAAACAAGAGCGTTGTCCTGACCACGCTCTGCCAGAGCGTTTTGTAGGCATAGCCAGGGTGGCTCTTCACATAGAGAAAGCCCGCCTGATGCCAGCCGGCCATGACATGGGCGTCGGCTTCGGGCGTTTCCAGATCAATCCATCTGATAAACCAGGGGGGGACACTTTCTATGGTCACGTCCATGACCCGCTCCGTGAGCACTTCGCCATGCACGTCCGTGAGCCGGACGACCATGTAGTAGCCGCGATCAAAGACGGCGTTGATCATGCTTTCAATGATCACCATTTCCCGGTCTGTCATATGCTGCGTCACGGAGAGCGCGAGGGACGTCGCCGTATCCTGCGCGTGAGACTCCAACTGGTCGAGCAGGAAGGCCCTGGTCGTCTCCAGCTTGGCGAACCATATCCCGGTGAACAGGACGAGGAACAATACAAAGGTGAAGATGATGAGTTGTCGAAAAAGAGTCACGGTTCTCCCCTCATGTTACAGCCTGTCCATGGCCATTTTGGACTGCAGTTCCTGCCAGGGCCTCAGCCGATCGCTACGACCGGGAAGGCTGCCCTGCGCCCTCTGCCGCGCAGTTAGCAGTCCGCTGGCGTTGAAGCCGAACACCGGCAGGAGATCGGTTCTTCTGGATGCTGGAAGGATGGAGTCGATATAATTGTCCAGGATCAACGGCTCGGCCTCCGGCGTATCGTAATACGCCAGAACCATATGCGCGATCCCGAACTGCAAAGCTTTGACGTACATGATATTCAGTTTTTCCTCTTTAACGCCAATGGCTTTGAGGGTGAAGTACTTGGCAATGGCAAAGTCTTCGCAATCCCCCGCGTTTCTGCTCAGGAGCTCAAAGGGAGTGGCCCAATAATCCTCTACGCCCCAAAGTTCGATATCAGTGACATACATGATTCGCGTGTTGAAGAACTGGTTGACCTTCTCCAATTTTTCCAGGTCCGTCTTGGTTCTGTCCGTGGCGCGGATCATCTCCTCCCATTCAAGCAGCCGGGTCACCGCTCCCTCGCCATACTTGATCTCGGCTTGATTCAATATTTCACGGCTGATCCGGAAATCTTCTCCGGCAAAAGCGCTGGCGAGAACCGCCGTTGCGATCAGGAACGCAAACAGCCATGCACGATGATTTCGTCGCTTCATGAAAACCACAAAAGTTTTGACCAGATTATTGCAAGCAACGAGTAAAAAAGAGGCGGACCAACACTGCGATTTTGACATTCAGAAGATATCGGCATGTCGGCCCGCCTCCTGCATTCAATCATACTGGAGCGAGAGAAACAGACTTTGAAAGAATCACGCGCGCATGAACCGTTTTTCATTGACCTGCATTTGTCCATGCAACCTGATGAAAGCGGGTTCCAAGCGTGGACACGAGTTTGTCGAGATGTTTGTCATGGAATGCAAAGGTATCAGGCCTGATTTGAGGCAATTATACTGCATCCTCCATGGTTTGCTCAGCCGAGGAAACCCATTTCCGGACCACGATGCGTAGGTGAGCGCAATCTGAAGGTCGAGGCCCGGAAATGGTGGCTGTCGTATCCGTTATTTGGTTTTATCCATCTTCGGAGGCGCGGCCTTCCTTGGGCCACTCCAGACCCAGTGACGGCACAAGCTGACCCAAGCTGTTCAGGATTCTGTATTCTGTATAGAGCAGTTCATACTGTGCCCGGACCAGATCGGACTTGGAATTGATCGATTCGGCCTGCGTGTCCAGAAGGTCAAACATGGTGCGTCGGCCAATGTTCCACTGGGTGGAAAAGGCTTCCGCCGTGGACTGGGCCGCTACGGCATATTCCCGTAGGTAGGCGACGCGTTCCCTGGCGGCCTGATTGGCTTCCCAGGAAAGGCGAACGGACTGGGTGGTCTCGCGCTGGGCGTTCGCCAGGATTTCATTTGCTTCCTGAATAAGGACCTTGGTCTCCTGGGTCCGTCCATAGTCCCGACCACCGCTGAAGAAATTCATGCTGACGGTGCCGGCCACAGCCCAATAGTCGCGGCGGCCGTCGATAGGAAATACGTCCTTGTTCCAGTTGTAATCCGCGGAGAGGTCAAATCGGGGATACTGCAGACGCTGGGCTACTTTGTGCTGATTCTCCCTCGCTTCCATATCCGCCATGGCGGACTTGATGATGGGATGGTTCTCCAGGGCCGAAACTTCCGCTTCCAGTAATGACGTTGGAAAGGAAATGTCTAGTGGAGCAACCAAATCCAGATCGACGGGGGAGATGCCCACGACGGCCTGAAAATCAGTCATGGCATCATTCAGGTTCGCCAGCGTTGCCACGATGTTGGATCGCGCTAAAGCCATACGACCGGTGACCTGATCCATTTCAGCACGGGTGTCCAGGCCAGACTCCATCCTCAAGTTCACCTGGTCGGCAATGCGTTCATGGTTAAGAAGATTTTCCTTGGCAAGTTCGTGCAGTTGCATGTTGCGCAACACATTCAAGTAGACCCTGGCCGTCAAGAGCGCCAGATTGTCGGCCGTGCCCTGCACAATATATGTTTGCGACTGGACACGGGATTTCTGGCGGTTCACTTCAGCCATGTCGGCTCCACCACGGAATACATTCTGGCGCAGACCGATGGTTTGCTGCTGCGGCCGAGTGACATCATCGGAGACGTCTGGTCGCACCTGCTTCTGATAGCCCCAGGTAGCCGAGCCATCCAATGTCGGAAAATAATTCGCCCGCGCCTGCACAACTTCCCAATCCCTGGCGATTCTTCCATAGGAAGCAGCCCTGATTTCTGGATGGGTTTGAAGAACGTGCTGTATCGCGCTCTTCATTGTAACCACCTGACCTTCGCCCTCATGAGACTCGGACCACGCAGTGCCGTTACAAGCCAAAAAAGCTCCAGCAAAACACACAAAGACCGCAACAAAATGTTTCCGCATAAAAATCACTCCTCCGCATAGCTCAAACTGGTTTTAATTCACAGGATATATATACCGCCATGGGTTGGCACGACTCAGCACGGGATAAAAGAAACCCCTCAGTTTCTGGTCATGTCTTCAATTCGTAGGGCAAACATTCTGACCTACGATTTGTGCATAAAAAAACTAGATTCAAAGGACTATGTGAATATGCCGGCAGTGCAGGCCACTTGAGCGATTGTCATGCACCGAGAAAAGAACCAGCTTCGGGTAAAAATATCACAGGATGACATGGTCATGCCAAATCCGATTTGTGAGGCGAAGGAAAATGGTGAAGAGGAGCAACGATTTCCATCACTGGGAATATATCTAGTTATGATCTGTCTTGAATGCAAGAGGGAATAAAAATTAAATATGTGGTGCAACAAATTATATGACGCGTAAAGATGTTTCTGTATCGTCACTCAGGACTATCGATGCTGGAGTCAAACACATTGGACAGGTTGATTCAAAAGTGTAAAGCTCCGCGATTATTTTTATTTTCCAGGTTTAGCCTGCACTTCAAGAAGGCAACATGGGCCGCAAATTTGGATTTGTGCGGGACGCACTGTCCAACGATACATACATCCTGTCCAGAACTGCTCTGGAAGGCTTGGCTTGAGCATCTCGACAAAGACTGTCTTCATGTCCATAAGGTTTTATTTCATTGACTTGTCGGTACTCCGCCTGATGACGACCATTTCCATCTGGTTGTCGGGATGGACACGGAAGAATCAAGCCGCGCCGATGTTTTCCGACACCGCTGCCGATATGTCAGGGACTCCGGCATCATCGGCTCATAAGAGTTCGCGGCCGAGATGTTCGAGAGGGTGAAGCATCTGCTGGATTCCATGGACGGGCGCAAGTTCACGTCCATGGGAGGGATGGAAGGGCTGTTTTCGATGAAGAGGCTGAGAATTTCTGTCCAAATATACGTCCTGAAGCGCATGCCTTTTAGCGCTCTGGCCCTCCCCTATTGGGCTGGGAGTGGACAGTGCAAGAGGAGAACTAAAAGTTGATCATGATCATGACCATGACTCACGTTTTCCTTGGAAGAGCGATTGCCTTCCGGATGAATATCCGGCTTTTGTTCAATCTTCACGTGCCTTTCTCCCGCCCAAACTGCATCTGTCCTTGCAGTCCGGCCACCTGCTCCCTGTCCAATCCGGTGATGGCCGCTACGTCGTCCTGAGACATGCCTCGGGCGAACAAACAGGGCTCGTTCGGGCATGGGGTCCGTGGGAAGGATCTGGATTTCCACGTTGATCTGCCGACCGTCCCGGAGCTGGATGCGGACATCCAGGATGCCCTTCTTGTCCTCCCGGAACTCCCGGTGCAGCTCGGAATTGGTGATTTCCAAATCGACTAGGTCTTCCTTGGGCAGACCCAGAACGGCGCTGAGCAAGGCGACGGTGTTCTCCTTTGCCGGGGGTCGCCGAAGACAGCTTGAAGACGTAGTCGATCTTCAGGGATATCAAGGAGACTTCAGGGTGATCTGCCATGGCGGCACTTGCTAGGGGACGCCGTGGACGAACTTGGCGTTAAATACTATCCTGGGAAATCATCATAAAAACCTGATTCCCAAGATCGCCGTTATCAATGCAACGCTGGAGGATTTTTCGTGAAAAAGGCGCTCGTATTCGCCATGCTAAGCATGTTCTGTGTTCTCCCCGCCCATGCCGGCACTGCCGGCTCGGTCTTTCAGATCGCCGCCAGGAGCACGGTCGTCGTGTTCGCGCACGGTATGCGGGGCTCGACGAGTGTCGGCACCGGGGTCGTGCTCTCTGACAGGGTCATCGCTACCAACTGCCACGTCATCGACGGGGCGGTCTCGCTGCTGGTTCGTTTTGAACAACGGGAGTACCCTGCTTCAAGAGGATTCGCCGACCCGAAAAGGGATCTCTGCATGCTCACTGTCAGCAACGTCAGCGCCGACCCGGCGACCATCGGAAACTCCGGGAACCTGACGGTGGGCACGCGGGTCTACGCCGTCGGCACTCCCCACGGGCTTGAACTGACCTTGTCCGAAGGCATTGTCTCAGGCTTTCGCCAGGACAAGACCGGGCGATACATCCAGACGACGACGCCGGTTTCCCCGGGCTCCAGCGGAGGCGGGCTCTATGACGAGCATGGCCGGCTGGTCGGGCTGATGAGTTTCACCGTGGAAAAGGGACAGAATTTGAACTTCGCCTTGCCTGTTGAGTGGATCGCGGAGCTGCTTGACCGTCACGGGAATCAACGCCCTTCCGCGTTTCGAGTGGATATCACGGAAAATGCGGATGGCCAAAAGGTCATCCGCATTACCGATTGAAAAAGGTTGACCGTCGCATAGATTCAAAACGTGCCAGCACACACATAAGCCAGTTTCGGCCTTCGTTGTTTTTACATATCTTAGGAGTCAGATTCGGAATCGCCTGAAGAACCTTAATTTTGAATTGGCGGGGTGTAGGGAAATTCTTCTGATTCCTCACCTCCCCCCCCAGAACCGCGCATACGAACCGCAAAATCATCCATCAGCAGTTCATTTGCTGCTCCAAAGTTCGAGAATATATGAAAGCCTATCTCGGGCCTATCTTCTTCTATAATATCCGTATCTCCTGTTGATAGCTCCGGTTCTTGAATCTCGGAATAATGTTTTGACAAAGTGTATGTTCCCCAATCTTCGGGCCAGCTCGTGTCTTTGCGACTTTTATCATCTTGAAATATTCCAATAATATTATTTTGTTTTGATGGCCAATCTCCTGCTAATGTTTCTTCAATTCTGAGAATAACTGTTATCCAATTAGTATCATATGTTACCGGCTTTGATTCCAAAACCTCTATATCATTTCCTGTCATCTTCCAAAAAACAAGATAGGATGTGTCAGGGGCCAGTCCTCTTAACGATGAGCTCTTCGCAAGCCATGGGGCACCCTTGTTTTTGTCATTGTAATCAAAATTGCTCTCATAATAGAATATAGACATGCCATAATAGGAAGCGGTTTCCATGTCGTTCGAATCGACTCGAACAGTAACTCCAGTAAGCAGGGTTTTAAATTGCGGATGGTTCCCCCCCACTCCTATCTTAATTTGCAAATCGTAGCTTAGAGTTCTCGACTGATGCTGGTATGCATCATTAACACTGAAACCGTCAATCTCCCACCAGTTTATGTTAACTAACACCCTGTCGGTATTTTGCAGTTTAATTTTGATCCCAGGCTGGTTTTGCTCATTCGGAAATCCAACTTGTTCGTGACTAACTGCTTCTTGTTGAAATTTTCCTGGGGTAACATGGAATCGCTCATCTTTAACAAGACTACCTTGCATATCTTCAAGTTCAAACAGATTCTGTTCATCACCTGGGCCAAACTCGCCACCGCTCGAAGCGACGTTTGGCAGGCCACCCGGCCACGTATATGTCACCGTCCTTCTAGCCGCCAAGAAACCACTTTCTGGGTATTGGCCTGTCGATTGGATTTGAAGAATAGGCGAGAGAGTGATTACGCCTCCGGTCGCGGTTGAAAGAGGAAAATTAGAAGGAACGATCACTTTTGCGTTCTCGGCAAATGTAATAGGCAATGAACCATCAGCACTGGTTATTCCTTCCATCACTCCATTAGCATATTTGACATATTGATAGTGTTTTACAGTGCCATCATTGTATGTGAAGCTCCCATTTGAGGCAGCTATAGAGGGGCCCTCTTTCAGGGGCAAATTGCCTCCATCATCAATCGGCGTCTCCACACTTACAACCCGCTTCGTGTAAACAGGCATTACTTTTGTGATTGTCGGGATTCCCTCAACAGTACGAAAGCCCTGATAGCGATACCAACTGCCCTCGTAGCGGAATGCGCCATATTTGGGTGGCAATTTGGGAGCGCCCATTAGTTGGAGGAAAGCTTGTCCATTCTCTTCCGCGGGATTGATGGTTTGATCGCTGATCACGGTTGCTTCTTCATCGTAACCTGCAACTTCAGAAATATTAGTCAACTGGAGCGTAAATGTCCCACCACTTGGAACATTATAAATATTATTGAGATCAACAAGAGGGTCATTCACGTGTGGCAGACTGGATGCGGCAAAACGGAAGCCTGACTCCGCAAGATGATAGGCCCTTTCTCCGTAGTTAGCCCTAACTTCCGAAATAGCCGAAGTTCCAAGCATGGAAACCATTCCGGCCCCCAAGACCCCCATCACGACCATCGCTACGATAGCCCCGATAAGTATACTGCCTGCCGACCTGGAAACGCGCATTCTACAATATTTACCCTGCGAATGGGAATTGATTGTACTCAACATAACTGACCTCCATACGGGACGCCACGTCAGATATTGCGTGGCAGTATTCTTGTTTCAAAAACTTGTATTGCTCCAAAGGAATGAGCCAGTTCCAATGTGATGGTGATCATGCCGTCGCTCTCTCTTATCAAAGCAAAGTTGTTTATTTGATCAATCAAAATTCTTGGTGTTCCTCCACTTGAACTGATTTTTAATGTGGTGCCATCAAGCAGCAATTCTCGTTCGATTACCTCATCTTCCTCTTCGGTAAAAATGCTGTATTCATAAGACCCAGACGTAAGAAGGACAGTTCCCGAGTCACATGTGGTGCATTGACGTACCTCACGGCTCAGCCTGTTCATGGCTAACTGGGCTTTCTGGGTCATTTCGGCGTTTTCTGCAGCCATGAGATATCCTCGCACTCCAGTGGTGAGCCCTAATCCCGCCAGTGCGACCATGATGCCAAAGAGAACCAGAACAACGATAACTTCAATAAGGGTGAATCCTTGCTCTTTATTCATTTTATATGCTCCCAAAAGCTGAAGTTTACCTTTCCGTAAAAAGCAATGAGACATGTTGATTATTTCTAATCACGGTCACATTCAAGATTTCGAATGTGGCATCTTCAAAGTCGGTTCCTATATTATCAATGGGCACCCATTGAACACCATCGTAGGTAGCCAAAACGACTTTGAAATCATTCCAGTCAATCTCATCTTTCACATAATTCTCGTAGGAATTGACAATACGCTCCGCTACCCCTACCGTCTCGCTTAAATTTCTAACCTCAGTCAGAGGCAGATGACTTCTCGTTAATACGTTGCCCATGTATGTAAAAACAACCACTCCCATCAGAGCGGTGATAACAATGGTGATGATCACCTCGATCAAGGTGAAACCTTTCTGAGGATGTATCATTTTCATGGTATAAACCCCGTTTCAGGTGTTATGGTAATTGTCTGAGTATTTAATGATATTGACATAGGCGTTGTTATTGCAGAACTTATGTCATTCGGTCTGCCCCAACTATCAAAGTGAACGTAAAAAGATGCGTGTGAATTATCAACATCTACAGCATCCTCGCCTGGAAAGAACCGTTTATTGCCTTCAGGATCATTGACGTCGTCAAATAGAAAATAGGATGTGCCATCTCCACTGACTCCCCATGAAATATCCGAATTCATGGCCATCCCTTGTGCATACCGCAAATGCACCTTGAGTTTGTCCGCAGCAGCGCGCTCATCCGCCCCATGGTTACCGACCCGAGCAATAGCTACAGCCGCCAGGATGCCCAGCAGGATGAGCACAACAACGACTTCAAGCAAGGTGAAGCCTTTGGAGGAGCGGTGTTTAAGCAGTAAACGGTTTTCTTTCACAGTAGACCTCCCGTGTGAAAAGTGAAAACTTGGGAATCGAGAATAAGCCCAGGGCGATGAGCAGGCCTGACAGGCCAAGCAAGGCTGCTGACAGGTTTGCGAGGTAATGCCCGCCGGAAACAAGGCCGATGGTCGCGCTCAGGCTGAACAGGGAACACGCCACCGCGAATCTGGCGTTCTGCTGAACGACAACTTGCGGGGACTTGATCTGCACCAGTCCGGCGATAACCAGAAGGATTGACCCAAGCAGGGCCGGAGACAGGGCAAAGAGGGCGTGGGCGAGGATGCCGTGCATCCCGGTGCTGTGGGATACGATCACAAAGACTAGCCCTAGGAGGAAAAAGAAGAACCCGGCAATGAATGTGGTTATGCCGAACTCTCCGGGTGTTGAGGGCAGAAGCTTCGTGTTTGATCCGGAGAACTTTGGGGCCAAGTCTCGTGTCAACGCGACCTCCAGGCTGCCCAGCCTCCCCCTGCGGCGCGGCAGGGCGGCCATGATCCTTTCGGACAGGTCGCCGGGCACTGGGGCAACGGGGAGGGTTCGCAAGGATTGGGTCAGGGATTTGAAATCAACGGGAGAGGAATTATTGTGATGCATACCCGCTATACAATGCCGGAGGAAAAAAAGTCACAACCCGCCAATAAATCCGTCCTTCCATCACTCATCACCCATCCGCCGCATCGTCTCCAACCCCCGTCTGACCCGCATCTTGGCCGCGCTCGTGGTCACGCCCAGAATCACGGCCATGTCCTTGAAGGAAACGTCCTGGAAGAAGCGCAGCAACAAGGCCTCGCGTTGTTCCAGGGGCAGGCGTTGCAACATGTCCTGAACCTTGAGGCCGTCCTGCTTTGCGGCCAGGGACTGGGCCGGGTTGGCATTACGCGCTTCCTCGACGAGTTCCCGGTCTGGATGGGGCTGCCCGCTGAGCACGGCGCGGCCAGTTTTTGCCAGGTGGTTGCGGATCAGGTTCAGGGAGAGGGTGTACAGCCAGGTGAAAAACTTGCGCTCCAGGTCGTACTTGTCCAGGTGCAGCCAGGCCCGGACAAAGGTTTCCTGAGACAGGTCCGCGGCGTCGGCCGGTGAACCGGTCATGCGCAAAGCCAGATTGTACACCGGGGATTCAAATCCCTTGACCAGCTCGGCAAAGCAAGGCGTTTGTCCCTGCAGCACCTCCCGGACCAGGGCTTTGGCGACCTTGTCCTCCATCACTCAGCACTCATCATTCATTTCTCGTCATGGCATTATTCATCACGCATCGTTCGTAACGCATGAGACATTGTTCCTCACGTATCATGCATCATTGACACATTCTTTCCGACCCGAGTAGTAACGCTCATACATTGACTTTACAAGAAGGATCACGCTCATGGAATACTACAGCATCCTCAATTTCGACCGGGAACCTTTTTCCAATTCCCCTGATCCGCGGTTTTTCTTTCATTCCAGGCAGCACCACGAGTGCCTGAACAAGATAGAAATCTCCATCCGCCTGAAGCGCGGTCTGTGCGTCATTCTCGGAGAGGTAGGCACGGGCAAGTCCACGTTGTGCCGGGAGCTGATCCGCAGGCTCGCGGAGGACGACATGATCAGCACCCACCTGATCATGGACCCGCTGTACGCCAGCGACTCCCGGTTTCTCTCGGCGGTTTCCGAGGCCGTCACGGGCATCGATGCCGGCGATGCGGACGAGTGGACTCTCAAGGAACGGATCAAACACCATCTGTTTCAGGAGGGCGTGGAAAAAGGCCGCACCGTGACCCTGATCATCGACGAAGGCCAGAAGATCAGGGAAACCAGCCTGGAATTTCTGCGGGAATTTCTGAACTACGAGACCAACGACCACAAGCTGGTGCAGATCGTCATCTTCGCGCAGTCTGAATTCGCCGATATGGTCAATAAATTTCCAAATTTCGCGGATCGTGTAAACCTGACCTACCGCCTTGGTCCGTTGAGTCTCAGGGACACCGCGCGCATGATCCGCTCCAGGCTGGCGTTGTCCGGCGGCCAGGCCAAGTCGGCCGAGCTTTTCACTCCACTGGCCCTTTGGGCCATTCATCGAGCCACTAAGGGATATCCACGACGGATCATCCACCTGTGCCATCATTGTCTGCTGACCATGATCATCCAGAACAAGACCAGGGTTGGCGCCAGAATAGTGGCCTTCTGCGTTCGGCACCACAGGGAAGGCCGACTTTCCGCGCCCCCACGGCGCTTGTTCGCGGGACTGGCCGCAATCCTGCTGGCCGTGGCCGTGGCGATCCCGACATACCACTGGGTTGTCAGGGGGCCGGCGAGCAATCCGGACACGGTTGCCGCGCTTACGCTTCCCGTGGTCGAAGGCGAGCCCGCCACGGCCGGGCAAAAGAACGAAAAGCTCCGTGCCTTGGAGACGTTCAGGCCTGTTCCGGCCCAGATAGAGGCGGCAACTGATGAGAATCAGGTCGCGTTGTCTCATAAAGAGGAAAGCGCTCCGGACGATTTTCTCGAGGAAACGCCGGCGGGTGAAGTATTTGCCCCGGAGGATGAAGGGGGTACGACGCAAAGCACGGCTCAAGAGCCCGCTCTGAACCCGGACCAGGGCATGTTCCAGAAAGATGGCTTGCTGGGAGTCGTCACGGTGTTGCCCGGGGAAACCATAAGCAGCCTGATGCAACGCATCTATGGGGCCTTCACCCTGGCCGCCATGGAGCGGGTTTTGCGGGCCAATCCGCAGGTGGGGCACCCGGACACCATTCTCAGGGGCGATAGGCTGCACTTTCCGGCCATCCCCGCCCCCGTGAGTCAGCAGACCGGAACGTGGCATTGGGTTCAGATCGCGGAAACCGAAACCCTGCAATCCGCGGTCACGCTGCTGCGCGGATATCCGACCGGCGCTCCCCCGGCTCTACTGGTCCCGTTTTCCACCAACCGGGAATACAAATTCCGGATCGTCCTCGGACAGCCGGTCCGGAGCAGAGACGAGGCCGTCCGCCTTCAGAGCCTCGTACCCCGGGATCGGGGATACGAAACCCTGGTCTTTAATCAATGGCCGCAAGACGCGGTGTTCTACGCTGATCCGTATAGATGAGTTATGGGTGATGAGAGATGAGTGACGGGTGATGAGTATTCGGAGGCATAAGGATTTTCCCCGAACTCTTATCCAAGTACCCTTCCCGGATCATTTCCGGGGGCATGGGGCGGTAGTACAGAAAACCCTGGGCGAACTGACAGTTGAGCTTGGCCAAGAACTCGCGCTGCGCGACCCGTTCCACGCCCTCGGCCACGACCTCCAGGTTCAGGCCGTGGGCCAGGGCAACGATGGCCTCGACGATCTTGCGGTCGCTGGGGACCGTGGAGGTGTCCAGGCGATCCACGAAATTGCGGTCCAGCTTGAGCACGTCGATGGGGAAGCGATGCAGGTAGCTCAAGGACGAATAACCGGTGCCGAAGTCGTCCACCATGATCTTTATGCCCAGCTTGCGAATTCGGCCCAGCAGTTCAATGGCCCGCTCCGGATTGTGCATCACCTCGTTTTCCGTGATCTCCAGCTTGAGGCTTTTCGGAGACAGTCCGGTGTCTTGGAGGACCTGCATGATATGCTCTTCGAGGTCCGGATCCTTGAATTGGCGGCCGGATAGGTTCACGCACACGGAGCAATCGGCCAAGGCGGGATAAGTCTTCTGCCACAGGCTCATCTGCTCGCAGGCCTTGGCTAGGACCCAACGGCCCAGAGGCAAGATCAGGCCGGTCTCTTCGGCCACGGGGATAAACTCCGCGGGGGGGGTCAGCCCGAAGCCCTTCCGTTGCCAGCGGGCCAAGGCCTCGAAACTGGAAACCCCGCCGCACTTCATGGACACGATGGGCTGATAGTGCAGGACGAACTCCTCGTTCTCCAGGGCCTTGCGCATGGCTGTTTCCAACTCCAGGACGCGCTTGAAACGCCGGTACATACGTTTCTCGAACATCTTGCAGCAGTCCCCTCCGGCCGACTTGGCCTCGTACATGGCCGCATCCGCATCCCTGATGATGTCGTCCGCATTCTCGTAGGCGCGGCAATCAGCCATGATGCCCATGCTCACGGCGCAGAAGATTTCATGACCGTTGATATCCAAGGGCTTGCGGAGCATCGTGGTGATTCTTTCCACCACCACGTCCGTATACTCCAGGCCCTGTACATTATCCAAAAGGACCGCGAACTCATCCCCTCCCATGCGGGCCACCGTGTCCGAATCCCGCAGGCACGTCTTGATGGCGTTGGCAAAGCGCACCAGGAGTTGATCTCCGAAAAGGTGGCCCATGGAGTCGTTGACATACTTGAAGCGGTCGATGTCCAGATACAGGACCGAAAAAAGGCATTCTCGATTGCGCCGTGACCGCCTCAGGGTCATGTCCAGAACCTCCATGAACAGGGCCCGGTTGGGCAGGTCCGTCAGGGGATCGTGGAAGGCCTGGTGGAAGAGCCTGCGCTCGGCCTGTTTCAACTCGGAAATGTCCACCAGGGAAACAAGGACTTCGGGTCTGCCCAGAATGGTGGCCATTGTCACGTAGAAGTGTTTGTTCTCGCCGTTCTTGCACTGCAGGGCGGATTCGAAACAGCGGGGGGACGAGCCCGTGGCGTGGTTCTCCACGGACCACCTGAGAATCCTGGCCTGCTGTCCGACCTCCATGAACGCCATCCATCCGTTGCTGTCACGCAACTCCTCGGCGGTGTAGCCGAGCATGTCGTGAAGCTGGGAATTGGCCAGCAATACTTGTCCCTGATGATCACAGATCATGATGGCCGTGCCGGCGTTCTCGAAAATCGTCCTGTACCTGGATTCCGAAGCGCGCAGGAGCCTTTCCGCCTCCTGCCGCAGGTGAATTTCGTCGGTCAGCTGGACGTTGATCCGGGTCAGGTCCAGGGTTCTTTCCGAGACACGGGATTCCAGCACACGATTAGATTCAGCGAGACGAAACTGCATGTCGCTGTGGGCGTTGATCAAGGTCTGGGCGAACAGGCTGAAGAAAAATACCACTCCCACCGCGATCAGGGTGCTCATGTCGGCGTCGAAGCCGACAAGGGTGTTGGCCCCAAGAAAGCCGGCGGAGATGAACAACCCCACGATGACCAGGCTGTATCGCTCCAGCCTGGAGCGGAGTCTGGGGACTTCCGTAATCGGAGACATGTCGTCCCCGAAGGGCTTGAATGTTGCCTTGCTCATGGTAGCGAGTAGAGTTTACGGTTATTTAGTCTCGGAGATGTCGTTCACGACCTCGAGCAGGTCCTCCTCGCCGCTTATCTTGTAACTCTTTCCAAAGTAATGCTCTTCGTACCGATCCTCGTACTGCTCTGCCTCAGCTGCCAGGTCGGCGACCGTGGTTTGTCGGGACCGGTGGGCTGACCGGCTTTCGCCGGGCTCGGAGGCCGCGGGCTGCGGGGCGACCGTCTCCCGGAACAAGGGCGGCTCATAGATGATGTCCGGCACGGTTTCCGCGGAAGGCATGAAAATCCTGCTGGGCGGGACGAAGGTGGTTAACCCCTCCAGATATTCCATGTATTGGCGGTGGGTGAACATGCCCTCCTTGCGGCTCATATGCATGGTGTTCTCCAGCTGGGTCATCCTGTTGTCCCGGATCAGGCCCTTGACCGCCTGGGTGCTGCGCAGGATGGATAGTACCGGGACCCTGAACCGGGTCTGCTCCAGGTAGACCAACTGCTGGATCACCATGCAGACCATGGCCGAGGAGAGCTGAAACCGCACGAATTCCTGGACGTCCAGCGGAAATGAATTGCAGATCCGGTAAACAGCGTCCTCTACGTTGGTGGCATGCAAGGTGGCGATGACCAAGTGGCCCGACTCGGCCGCGTTCAGAGCCAGGCGAATGGTCTCGGGCTCGCGCAACTCGCCGATGACGATCACGTCCGGGTCCTCGCGCAGGACGTCGATCAAGCCCTGCTCGAAGGAAGGGATGTGCGTGCCCAGCTCGCGCTGCTCAATGAAGGATTTACTCGATGTGAACCGATATTCAATGGGGTCTTCCAGGGTGACGATATGCTCGTTTCTGTTCTGGTTGATCTCGTTGACCAGGGCGGCGATGGTGGTGCTCTTGCCGCTGCCAGTGGTCCCGCAGATCAAGGCCAGGCCGGCTCGAACCCGGCAGATGTCCTTGAGTGTGGGATGGAGATTCAGGTTCTCTACGCTGGGGATGACCCCCGGCAGAAGCCGTATGGCAAGGCTCAAGCCCCTGGTGGTCTTGAAGATATTGATTCTCAGTCGAACCCTGCTGGCCGAAAGAGCAAAGTCGACGGACCACTTCCGCTTGAGCATTTCCAACTGTTGCTCGGTAAGGATCTCGCGAACGAGACGATCGACATCTTCGTGGCTGAAGACGACCTTCTTATCAAAGATGATCTGCCCGTGGCTGCGGTAGACCACGGGATGCCCACCGGTGATGTGGATGTCGGAGAACCCCTTCTCCACGCTGGCATCCACCAGATTGTTGAACCGCTTCATGCTGTTTCCTCCTTGCCTGAAGATCTTCATGAAGATCCGTCGACGGTCCTGCTTTGCCCCAACCGAAACGGAATATCTTTTTTCGCACCTCTCCAAACCTCTCCTGCAACGATCCTGATGCACCCACTCTAAATAATTTTTGCCCTAATCGCATGCTCCCTGTTACACGTCAATGCTTACTTGATTACTCAGAATATTACGCAATCATCTTGAGTTTGATGCATAGTCAATTATAAATATTGCAAAAATAACTTTTCAGCAGAGTCGGAAAATGATCCAGATCCGACTTTCGCCAGCATGACTATGGAAACGGCTGCACTTGGGATTATTGAACGGACTGCCAGATAGGGACTTTTTCAATAATCAGTTAACGGACTTGCTCGCCGGCCAGCGGTTCATTCGAGAAGAAACGATCCATCAGCGCCATCGCTGCCCACTCCAGCTCTCTGTTCTTGGTCTGCTTGCTGATCTGGAGCAGGAGGTCAATCACTTGTCTAAAGCGTGATTTCAAACGTGCGCGAACCGGACTGATCCATCCGGTTGGATCCGGTGCTAAAAAGTCTCCTTTGTAGAGGGAAACGATCCGCAAGCACAGTTTGATCTGTTCTTCCGTCGGGGCAATATTTAATGTTGCATCCCCCAGTTTATGGTAGGCCTGTTCAAACTGCCAGACGTCCAGTCGACAACGTAACGGATTCAGGGACACGGTGCGGTTTTGGACGAGGACGACATCGGGAAATGCAAGGATTCTTCTCAGGGTATGCAGTGTGAACTTCAGGGATTGCATGGCCTTGTCACCCTCGGATTCCGGCCAGAGAAGATCAGTCAGAGCCTCACTCGGGATGTTTTGCCCACCGAGGACAAGCAGTCCCTTGAGCAGAGTCATTGCTTTCCCTTCCTTCCCTTTGCTCAAGCATAGCTGCTGCCCGTTCCGCGTTACTTCCAATCCGCCGAATGTGATGACCTCAATTCCTTCCCGCTCGGATTCCGGCAGGATGGCAGGCGCCAGCCGTGGGAGCTTGTGGATGTGAATCAATTTCGCGACATACTCTCTTTCCAACCCTGCATTCCACGCCGCGGCACACAGGAGCGCCAACTGACGCGGGCGCCAGAACAGGGCATTCAGCCACCATCCCTTTCTAGCTCGCGCAAGAGCCGTTTTGAGTACGCGCAAACCAACTGATTCCTTACCGCGGAGAAACGCTGCGTATGCAACCGGCATTAAAAAAAGGACATCGCCCTGGTAGTCAGGAATTCTTGTGGAAATACGTCGAGCTTTTTTCAGAAAGGAACGCGCTTCGGGCCAATCACCTGCCTCGATGGCGGCTTCGGCCAGTCCAATCAGGCCCAGAATCGTGGGGAACGGAGTCTTGGGCTTTGGAATTGCCTTGAAGGCGAGATGGGCTTGTGTCCTTGCTCCCTGTCCATCTCCTCTGCACAGCTTTTCACAGCAGAGCAGGCAGTGCTGATTGCTGACATCAAATGCATGAGCTTCGGGAATCATCGGATTCAAGCGTTTTATCAAGGTCTCGAGATCGCGGACATTGCCGGTGTTTACCATGGCATATCCCATGATCTGGAGCAGCAACACGTTGTACATGCGCAGGTTGGTCTGCTCAGCCAGATCCAGTGCCTTTTGGATAACCTCAGTGCAGTAGGTGAAGTTTGGAACTACGAGATGGTTATGCACCGCATCCAGGACCATCCACTGCAAGCGGCCCAGATCACTGATTGCTCCATGCTCTGATAAGATCTGAATTTTTGAGTAAACCCGCCTTGCACCGTAGAGATTGCCCATATAGATGTTTAAAATGTGAAGGTAAAAACCGAGAGTTATCTTTTGCTCAATGTTTACTTCCGCATGAAGAAGGTCTTCGGATCGGTCGATCCATTCAGGAAGCCGGGGGTGGTCCGGTCGGCAGAATGTGCCGCCTAAAATCATGCTTGTCGCTACTTTGGCTTCATCGTCCAGACCTGGAAAGCAGAAGTCTTGCCCGCAGAGGTGCATCAAGCTCAAGAAGTGGGGTTCCATGCGGGAGAAATCGCCAAGTTCGAGAAAAAAGCTCAGAATCATCTCCGCATGGGATAGAACCATCCCCTGCCTATCCTCTTTTTGTTCGAAACCCTGCAGAGCTGTTTTCAAGCTGCTTCGTCCGGCCGGAAGATCCCTCGGCAGTTGGGCCAACGCCTTCCAATAGAGCAACCACGGACATTCGTCTAAAACAGCATCAGGAACTTGAGACACCCATTTTTCAAGTATTTCTCCTCGCCCCTGACTGAGCATAGACGGTGCGAGATGTTCCAGAATCGTTGTGGATTGCTCCCAGAACCCGACACCCAGGTAGAACTCCACGGCCTCTTCGAGATGTCCGGCATCTATCAGGATCTCGCCCGCTTTCCGGCGGATCAGGGACAGACATTCCGTTGAAAAAGTCGAGCTCGCCTGGTCCAGTAAAAACTCCCTGAACAACTGGTGATACCGGTATGTTGGAACCGGACCGCTGTGCTGGGTTATGAAAAAATTTTGCACGGTCATTTTTCGCAACAAGGTGGAGCTGTTGCTGAAATTGGTCAGGGCTTGGGCGGTTCCGGGGGTCATGAAGGGAAGGAAAGCTGTTTTCAGCAGGAACAACTTGTCGGAATCGGGGAGTACCTTAAACAACTCGTTCAGGAAATAATCAAAGACCAATTCGCGCGAAAGGGGCGGCATGGTTTTCAATGCCGAAGAATCATCCGCAATCTCACTTAGAAGGCGTAAACCCGCGGCCCATCCTTGGCAGCAATCCTGGATGAACTGGATTGTTTCTTCGGAAAGCCTTGCTCGCCGCGAAGACAGATCCAAAAGAGCCCGGCCTTCAGTTTCAGAAAATCGGAGATCAGCACCATCGAGAACGGACATGATGCCTGACGCCCGCAATCCGGCATAGCAACCCAGAGGCGCCTCCCTGCTCAAGACCAGGACGCGGATATTATCTGGAACGACCTCCAGGCCGATCCGCAACAGCTTTTGGACGGATTCCGCCTTCAGGTGATGAAAGTCATCCAGGACGACAATGGGCCATGGATTCGTCTTCCAGCGAAGGTGGGAGTAAAGCTGCTCAAAAAAACGGCGCGTGAACGGCTCGAGTCCGGCGCGGTGCTCCGGGTTGAACGAAGGCAATGTACTCCGCAGGCGAGGCCGAACCCGCTTCAGGGCCAAGGCCATGTAATGAAAGATGTTGGAAATATCTTCGTCGCCCATGTCCATTTGGTACCACAGACAGGGCATTCGCCGCGTGGTGATGTAGTCCGCGGCCAGGGTTGTTTTTCCTGAACCCGCTGGCCCGGTTATCCAGGTGATTTTTTCTTTTCCCTGGTCGATCAACTTGATCAGCCTGTTCCTGGCAATAATGCCATCTCGCCTGGGCGGTGTGATTTTGGTCAAACGCAGCTTATGAAACATCTTTCAGTTTTCAGCCTTGAGGGTTATCCATGGTAACGGCTCAGCACATTTTACAACAAGACCCGGAACGCGGCTGAACACTTTATCCACGAAAAAAATGTTCGTCGTAGCTTCCCGCGAATCCTGCCGACAAGCAACATGACGACACGGAATGTCTTATCTACATTATATTGGAGCAGAGTGTTTCCGAGCTATTCTGCTGATCTCAGTGCAAAGCTCCTCCAAAACGTTCTATCCGTTTTCTAACCTAATTTGAGCTATCTCATACTGCAAGGGTAAATATCGCATTGAACAGACTTGGGGATAAGGGATGCACAGGTCATAATCGAGCATGATGTTTCCATGCTGAAGTTTTTCGAATCAGAGGGGAAAGAGCAATCGTGCATTTCGAAATTGTCTCCACGATGACTCACCGTGGAGTCCGGAATCTTGTGCTGAGGGAAGATCAGACTATATTTGAAATGAGGTTGCAATCGAAAAATTCACATAAAAATCCTTGCATGGTTGACGGATTCAAGACCGTTGTATACCAATTGTCCAAAAATGTGATCAGGGCAGACAGTGTTCAACCATGATGCCCGCCATAGGCAACGATGCTATCATTACATTTGATCTTGATTTTCAAGGTTGCCGATGACTGCTCCCAATGAAGGTCCGAGACTTGATTTTTAGGACGAACTTGTCTTTCTCCTCGTCATGGCAGAGCGCTTTGCGCGTTACGTTTTGCCTCACCAACTCATGAGAACTCGTTCAGGAGCTGCAAGACTACATCAACGAGACCGAATCATCCCCTTGCGTCTGACAGATTTGGCATTTTTGCCTTATGCGCCGCTTGACCGTCAATATCGACATACGTGACGAGGCCGCCCCGCTGCTTCCTCGGGCGCTGAAAATCAGGAACTTTATAGAGTTATTTCAACGATGAAATATTCATGTAGTCAGTATTTCCAATCATGATAACTGCCATCGGACACAGCAACAATCCCGTCGCAGCCGGAGCGGTCGAGGAAGTCCTGGCCCAGTGCCGGGACATCTTACGAGACAGGTCTCCGAGTCTGGGCATCCTCTTCACATCGAACATGGACATCAACTTTCAGGCAGTGCTGGACCGGATTCTGAACGCATGGCCCGATCTGCCCCTGGTGGGCTGCACCACGGACGGCGAGATCTCCGACATCCTCCTCTGTGCTGAAGACTCCCTGTGTCTGCTGTTGATTCATACCGAAAAGGTATCCTTCTCCATCGGCCTGGGAGAAAACCTGTCCAGAGATCCCGAAGCGGCGGTCAACGCTGCCTGGACCGAAGCCGCGCGTAAGATCAAAAAAAAGGTCGGGCATAACAACTTTACGCCCAGGCTGGGGCTTGTCCTGGCCGAAGGCCTGAAGACCTTTGGTGTCAGCGTGGATCAGGCTCTGCGCCGGGTGATCGGGGAAAACTTTCCGCTTTTCGGAGGAATGGCCGGAGACGGCTATCAATTTCGCAGAACATTTCAGTTTTTCAACGATCGCGTTGCCACCGACGCCTTGATCCTGGTCCTCATTTCAGGCCCGGTCCGCTTCTCCATGGGACTGTTCAGCGGGCTCCGACCGATTGGCAAGACTTACGCAATAACCAAACATAAAGATAATATTGTCTGGGAAATCGACGGGATGCCGGCCGCAATCTTTATGGAACAATTTCTGGGCCAAAGGAACTACCAGGAATTACCTCAGTTTCCACTTGCAGTGCTCACTGAAGATGGCGATTTTTTCCTGCGTGCCCCCGTCTTTATTAATAAAGACGACAGCATCACTTTTGTCGGCACGTTTCCTGAGAATCCACGCATTCGTCTGACCGAGTTCGACCGAGAAGCTTTCATTCAAGCCGCGCATCAGACCACCCGGGAGTGCCTGGAACACTTCCCCGGCTCTAGTCCAAACCTGGCCCTGCTCATGCCATGCACTTCGCGCCGTCACATTCTGGGTTCCAGAGCCATGGAAGAGCACGCCGTGTTGCTGCAGCACAGGGATCGTCATCCAAAAATGCGCATGTTCGGCATGTATGCGTACGGGGAACTCGGCCCCTTGCAGGGAACGAACACGACCTTTTTTCATAACGACACCTTTGCATTGCTGCTTCTGAAAGAAGACACATGAATACCTTCCCCCGCGCCGCCACTTTTTGGTCCGACAGCTTCGGGCCCTGTTTCGCCTCCTGGGACGCCGAAACCAAGATCCTTTTCCTGCAACAGCGCGTGTTTCAACTCAAGCGCCAGTTGTGCAAACAGGAGCGGCTGACTGACAACCAGCGGAACATGTTCAAGGCCATTCACAAGGAGTGTGAGAAGAACCAGGACCAGCTCAAGGAAAAGAACGACGCCCTTGAACGGTTTAATGAAAAGTTGTTGGGGGTCAAGGCTGACCTGGAGAAAGAGGTTCACAAGCGAACCCGGGCTCTTGAGAAAAAGGACGCCAGCTTTGAAGACTACCTGCGCCAGTTGGAACAGTCCAACATCGCCCTTGACGTCCTACTCGGAAGGTATGAACGGGACCGGAAGAACCTGACCAATGAATTGACGGAGATCCGCAACCTTGTCCTGGACGATCTCAAGGAATTACGGCTTCAATCCGTAAACCCGCAACAACAGGCAATGATCGATCGGATCATCTCCAAGCTCGAGTTCGTCGGGGCGGAAGTCACCCAAGGTGCAACCGAATTGCCGACACACCTTTCCGAACGTGAATCCACCGTGGCCCGTCTGATTGCCCAGGGTCACAACGCCGGGACCGTCGCCGGCATTCTGCACATTTCCTTACGCTGCGTGCACTCCCACTGCTACAACATCCGAAAAAAACTGGGACTTTCACGAAAGATCAGGCTGAAGGACTATCTCAGGCAGGTGATGCAGTAAGACCGACGTCCGTTGCGTGGGAGCAGGCCGGCATGCATGCATGCGACTGGAGCCTTCGCGGGTACGACAACATGCGTTATGGCTCGCTGGTTCCCATGCCGGGCATAAGGGGAAGCATCCAGATGATGTACCGCAACAAATTTTATCCGTTTTTTCAGGCCCTACCGAGCAGGCGCCAGCACAAAACATAAAAGCACATGATTATATATATTTATGTTTAAACACTTACTTTTTTGCGTATATTTTTAAGTATTTTTTCAGCGTTGACATTACGCATTATTTACTATCTTTAAACGCAGTAAAATAAAAAAGGTGTTTAGTTGCTCAGCTTCCGCATGAGATACACGGCTGCCCGCTTTTGGTGTTGCCACAAATTCGGAGACGGTATACTTAAAAAAGACCACTTCCGCGAAGACAGTAATCCAGTGTCAGGTGACGCCACACAAGTGAAATGTACTGAGTCGTCGCAGATGCATGAGAATGCTTGAATCAATCTATAAGTGATATGCAAAAGGTCACCTTTCACATCCGGCATAATGAAAGCGGCTCGCATCTGGACCGGGTCAACGACCTCCTGGAGGCCAACGGCGAGGCCCGGGCCATCTTCTACGCCAGCTCCCAGAGCGGCACGGATATCGTTAAGGCCTCCTTTGCCTGCGGCGCCCGCGCAACTCCCAAGGCTTCCAGGACCGCACGTTGACGGCGTTTTGCCCTCAGGATCAACAACAACGGACGCACCTTCATGCCATCTGACAAAGACATCGAATCCACGGAAAAGCTGCTCCGGGTCATCCGCAAGGACGACACCGTGGCCAAGAGACCGGCGCAATTTGACGTTGCGGGTCTGCCCGACCCGGAGAAGACATCAACGGCCGTTCCGGCCACGTTGACTTTTTCCGGCGGGAACAAGCCCTGCCTGGCGGTGCAGATCGGAAACCAAGCCCTCCACTGCGCCCTGGTCACCTATCATCGGGGCCGGCCCTCTTTCCAGGGCTTGCGCTCCTTCCCTTATCCGCAGGGTCTCACACCGGATAGCGCCGCCTTTGCGGCGTTTTTAGGTACATGCCTTCAGAAGGCTTCAGCCGGTTCCAAGCCCGAAATCTGGACGTTCATCAGCCCGGATCAGGCTGAATACTCCTCCCTCAAGCTGCCCAATGTTGCGGCCAAGGATCTGCACCAGTCGGTATTCTGGGCCGTGAAAAAGGACGTCAAGTTCAATGAGAGGACTCAGATCTTCGACTATCGGGTCCTCGACCGGGTCATGGACAAGGGAGTGGAAAAACGCCTCGTGACCTATTTTCTGGCCCAGGCGAGCGAAGTTGACCGGCTGAAGGCCGTGTTCAGACAAGCCGGATACGCCTTGAGCGGAATTTCAATCGAACCGTTGGCCGTGCAGAACTATTTCTCCACCCAGTGGGTCGTGGAGCCGAGCAACGCCCTTGCCCACCTCCAACTGGGCGAAGAGAGTTCGCGCATCGACATCCTGGACAACGGCCGGCTGCTGTTCAGCAGGAACATCAAGTCCGGGGCCAACAGCTTCATAGAGGCCATTGAGGACAGCTTCGCGGTCCGGGAGCAGGGAATCGGCATGGCGCCGGACTCTTTGCTCAAAACGGCCCCCGACACGTCAAATGCCACGTCGGAGCTTCCGGAGACCAATGTCCTCCCGGACAGGGACCACGTCGACGCGCGGGCGCTGTTCCGGAACGCCATCAAGTTTCATCAGGCCAGGACCATGCCAGCCGGAACCCATAATAATACGGAAAAGCTCCTGGAAATGATCCTTCCGGCCCTGGAGCGGTTGATCCGCCAGTTGGAACGGACCCTGGAACATTCCGTGAACCAGATGGGCTTCCAGCCCGCGGACAAGATCCTGGTTTCCGGGCTTCCCGCGCTTTTTCCGGGCCTGATGGAATACATCGCCAGCCAGTTCACCATCCCGGTGGAACTGTTCGATCCCCTGGATCCGGACCTGCTCCCGGCCCAGGGCTTTCTCCCCGCGAACACCTTGACCCGCATGGAGCTGCTGCCCGCTGCCGGCTTGGCTCTGTCCGGCAAAGAGCGAACCATGAACGCCCTGCACACCTATGTGCACCGTTCGAGGGAGAAGAAAGAGCGTCTGATCACCAAGGTGGCCGGTTTTCTCGGCATTCTGGTGCTGGGCTCGGTTTTGGCCGCCTACTGGCACACCTCTTCCACCCTGAACCACCTGAACGCCATGATTCAGGCCGAGGAAGCCACGCTGGCCGGACTGGAGGCATTTCCCAATACACGAGAAATCACTGCCATGCTCGCGGAAACGCGGGACAAGGACGCAAGGGTCAAACGCTACCTCTCGCGCTACATGCCCCTGGCTGCTGTCGGGGCCCTGTCCTCCATCACCCCGATCTGGGCGGAGCTGGAAAGCGCCTCCTTCAGTTTCAAACCCGGCCAGGACGATGAAAGGGGCACGGGCAGTGTCAAGGGGCTGGTTTCCGGCCAGGTAGAAACCCTGGACGCTTTTCTGGGATCGTACATCCTGATGCTGGCTGATTCGGACATTTTTGCCCAGCCCAGGCTGGTCAAGAAGGAACCCGTTCAGAAGAGGCCCGGAGAGACCAAGCTGGAATTCCACGTAGACCTCAAGCTCAGGTAGGAGATGCATATGTCCGACTCAAACGTGCAACTGCCCGCCAAGGCCCTGCTCCTGCTTTTTGGAGGATTGGCCCTGGCCGCCCTTCTGGGCTTTTTCCTGGTTTATCCGGTCTGGTCGGACATCGAGCGGGCGGAGCAACGGCTCCGGAGCCTGCAGACCCAGGTCGAGGTCAAGCGCATTCTGGGACCCAGTTTCTCCAGTCTCCAGGCCGCTCTGGGCAGGCTACCCACCGAAGGCCCCTTTCCGTTGCCTGATAGGGAGCCTCTGGGCGTGGACATGGACCAACTCTCCCAGCAACTGATCAACATGAGCGCCGAGCATGGCCTGGCTACGCGCAGCGTCTCCCCGTCCATGCAGGACCTGGGAGGTCGGCCGCGGTTGATCGTGGTCAACTTGCAACTGCGCGGTCCGCTGGATGCGTTCCGCGGCTTTCTGCTCGAACTGCTGCAGCAGCCCCATCTGGACGAGGTCCACTCCATGCTCGTGCGGGAAGTCGGCATGAACCGTGAGTACAAACTGGAATTTTCCCTGCATTACCGATGAAAATGGGATGACCGGCATGAATACGCGTGAAAAAGTCATTGTCGCCCTGGCCGTCCTGGCCCTGCTGATCGGTGGCGGATACCATTTCCTCGGGAATCGGACCGCCCACTCAACGCCGGGCCTGGAACAGGAAGCACCGGAAATTACTGAGGCCCTGGCCGTAAAAAGCCAGATCGACGCGGAAATCCAGAAACTGGGCCTTTCCCCTTACGAAACGGGACTGCTCAGCCAGATCGCGACTCCCTGGATCAGCGACCCCTTTCTGGTACCCGCGGTTGGCACCGCAGCGGAGCAGAAGGCGGACGCATACCAGGATCAGGATCTGTTCACATACACCGGATACATTGAAGTCGGCCCGATCCGGGTGGCGATCATCAACGGCAAAGAACGTTTTGTCGGCGACGAACTGGAACATCCCGGCTATCGCGTCCTGCAGATCACCCCGTTCCAGGTGGTCATCGGCCGCCCGGACGGAGAATCCAGACTGGAGCTCTCCTACCAGGGGATGGAGTTCTTTCAATAAACTTTCGGCAGGTCATGTTGATCATGTATCCCGTCAAGTCCTAAAACCCGGCAGGTGTTGCCATGCGAAGATTTTTCACGAGTAGTCCGCTGTTTGCCCTTGTATGCCTGGTCCTCCTCGGTTGCTCCGCCAAACCGGAAGTGGCGGAGATGGAGACCTTTTTCGACGATTGGCGTTTGATGGCCGAAGTAACCAGGGGACATTCCCCCCTCCAGGAACTGGAGGCTTATGACGTGGCTGAATTCGTGGCCGAACTCGAGCCCGAGTTGGAAGTACTTCCCGAGCCGCCCCTGCCCACGACTCTGGTCAACCTGCAGTTGCACGACGTGCCCCTGGGCGCCCTGCTCCAGGCTCTTTCCCGCGCTGCTGGGCAGAACATCGTCTTCGGCTCCACAATCAATGCAAAAAACGTGAGCATCCTCCTGGACAATGTGCCCTGGGACCAGGCCTTTCGCAGCGTGATCGCCGTGCATGGTCTGACCTACGTCTGGGATGGCGACATCCTTCGCGTCCTGACCCTGGAGGACATGCAAAACGACCTGCGCGTGGCCGAAGTACGGCGCGGCAAGTTCGAGCAGGCCCGCGAAACCGAACGCCTGGCGCCGTTGATCGCCCGGGTCGTGCGCATCAACTACGGAGAACCCGCCAAACTCAAAGACAGCCTTCTTGAACTGATCACCAAGGGGCCGGACGAAAAGCCTCAGGGTTCGATAAATGTCGATGACCATTCAAATTCCCTGGTGATCAAGGCATCCCGTGATGACCAGGACCGCATCCTGAACATGATCCGCCACCTGGACAAGCCTCGCTCTCAGATTCAGATCAAGGCCACCATCGTGGAAGCTACCAAGGAAACTGCCAGAGATCTGGGCGTCCAGTGGGGGGGGCGTCGCGTCAATCACAGCCATCCCTGGATGTTGTCGCCCAGCGTCGGCCTGCAACAGCCCAGCGTGCCCCTGGCTGGAGCAGGGAATTATCCGCTGGGCGACCCCGCAACACCTTCCTTCAACACGGGCCAGGGCCCCATGGGCATGGCCAGCAACTTCCCGGCCAACCTGGCCGCTGCTTCGGCTGGCTTTGGCCTGAACTTCATCATCGGCAGCACCAACTACCTGGAGGTCCAGTTGTCGGCCCTGCAGCAGGACGGCAAGCTGAACATCCTCTCCAGCCCGTCCATCACGACCATGGACAACCAGATGGCCTATACGGAGAACGGCGAGCGGGTGCCCTACGTGACTTATGACAGGGACGGCGACAAGACTGTCAGGTTCGAGGACGCCGTGCTCCGCCTGGAAATCACCCCGCACACCGTGGGATCCAATCTGTTGCGGATGAAGATCAACGTGAAAAAGGACGAGGTGGACTTTACCCGGCAGGTGGACGGCAACCCCTTGATCATCAAGAAACAGACCGAAACCAACCTGATCGTGGAGAACGGTGAGACCATCGTCATTTCCGGCTTGACCAAGCAACGCGACACTTTCGATGAAACCGGGGTCCCCGGCCTGAAGAACGTCACCGGCCTGGGCTGGTTGTTCAAGAGAGAAAACAAGGGCCAGCTTATGGAAGACGTGCTGATCTTCATCACCCCGACCATCCTCCCGACCCGGGCCATGCAACAGACCTCGCCATTTTCTATTGACCCGGAAAGTTAGGGCGGCAATTTGCAACTATGAGCGTCTCCGCACTGTTGCCGCGGCGAAAGCCGGGGTTCAGAACCTCATTCAAATTTCACCCATGTGCTGCACGTGTTTCATGATAAGGGCCTGAACATGCCAAAAAAAGTCAGACTGGGCGACATGCTGATCAAGGAAGGCCTGATCACTGAGGCCAAGCTCCAGTCCGCCCTGCGAGAACACAAAAGGGTCGGCATCAAACTTGGCGAATACCTGATCCGGGAAAGCATCGTGCGCGAGGACCAGGTCATCGACCTGATCAGCAGGCAGATGCGCATTTCCCTCTTCGACTCGACGCAATTCCCCATCTCTCCGAGCCTGGGCGAGCTTTTGCCCGTGGAACTGGCCCAGAAGTACAAGGTCGTGGCCTTGGGCCGCAAGGGGTCCATTCTCCAGGTGGCCATGACCGACCCCATGGACATCAATGCTCTGGACGCCATAGAGCTCGCTGTCAACGCCGAAGTGGAACCCCTGATCTGCACCGAGCAGCAGTACGATCAGCTCGTGGGCAATATCTACGGCCTGCGCTCTGGGCTCGACGGAATGATGGAGGACATCTCCTCCCTGGAAACCAGGACCGAGGACGAGGAAAAGGACGCGCCCAAGGGGCCGACCATGGACGTGGAGGTTTCCTCCCTGCAGACAATGGCCGAGGAAGTCCCGGTCATCCGGCTGGTCAATTCAATCCTGGCCCAGGCAGTACGTGAAAAGGTCAGCGACGTGCATATCAGTCCGGAAAAAAATGCCGTTCAGATCCGGTTTCGCATCGACGGCAAGCTTCAGGAGATTCCTTCGCCACCCAAGTCCATGCATCTGCCCTTGGTCTCCAGGCTGAAGATCCTGTCCAACATGGACATCGCCAACTCCCGCATTCCCCAGGACGGCCGATTTACCATCAACATGCAGGACCGGGAGGTCAATGTCCGCGTCTCCTCCCTGCCGACCATTCACGGTGAGAACATGGTCCTGCGTCTGCTGGACATGAGCGCCGGCGTGTACACTTTGGATCGCCTGGGCATGGGCCCGGAGAACATGGCCAAGGTCCAGAAGGCCGTGGCCAAGCCCTACGGCATGATCCTGGCCACCGGCCCCACGGGAAGCGGCAAATCCACCTCCCTCTACGCCATCCTGAAATCCATCAACACTCCGGACATCAACATCATCACCCTGGAAGACCCGGTGGAATACCGGGTGGAACGGATCAGGCAGGTGCAACTCAACCGTCGGGCCGGCATGACCTTTGCCAGCGGCCTGCGCTCCATCTTGCGCCAGGACCCGGACGTGGTCATGGTCGGCGAAATCCGGGACGCGGAAACAGCCGCCATCGCCATCCAGGCGGCCATGACCGGTCACCGCCTGCTGTCCACCGTGCACACCAATGACTCGGCCAGCGCCATCACGCGGCTGATCGACATGGGCATGGAACCCTTTCTGGTCTCCTCCGTGCTTCTGGTGTCCATAGCACAGCGCCTGGTGCGCAGGGTCTGCGAGCAGTGCGTTGAAGAGTACCAGCCAGACGAAAAGTTGCTGGACTTCTGGGGGTTGCGGGATAAGCCCATGACCTTTCGACGCGGCGCGGGCTGCTACCTGTGTAAAGGCACCGGATACCGCGGACGGGTCGGCCTGTACGAGGTGCTCTTCAATGACGAGGAGATCCAGGACCTGACCATGCGGCGGGCCTCGTCCCAGGAGATTGCCAGGGCCGCGGTCAAGGCAGGCAAGATGCGCACATTGCGCGAGGATGCCATGGATAAGGTGTCCCAGGGCATAACCACCCTGGAAGAAGTGACGACCACGGTTATTGTCTAGCCGCGGTGCGGCCGTTAAATGATGAGCGATGGATATCTATTCAGCTGCATTCCGGCTTGTCTCGATTACAGCGATGGATGACAGGCAATTTGTGACGAGTAATGGGTGACGAATGAAGAAGTTTAAATACAAGGCCATCAATGAGATGGGCACGACCATCTCCGGCACTGTGGAGGCGGACTCCCTGGAAGGGGCTGAGGACATGCTCAGCGCCAGGGGTTATATGCCGACCAAGGTTCAGGCCGGCGACGGCTCGGTTCAGGAGTATCTGGACAAGCTGGAAACCAGCCTGACCCGGATCAAACCCGTGGACCTGATCTTTTTCACCAAGCAGTTCCGCACCCTGTTCAAGGCCGGCATTTCCATCACCGAGGCCTTTCGCATCCTGGAATTTCAGTCCACCAACAAAAAGCTCAAGCAGACCGTGGCCCGGATGGGCGAGGACATCAAGTCGGGCTTGGGTTTGGCCGACACGTTCGGCAAGCATCCCAACGTATTTCCTGCCGTGTACATCAGCATGATCCGGGCCGGGGAAACCAGCGGAAATCTGCCCGAGGTTCTGGACCGACTGGTCTACCTTCTGGACCACGAGCACAAGGTCAAGGGAAATGTCCGCTCGGCCATGACCTATCCGGTCATCGTCGTGGTGGCGCTCTTCGGCGCCTTCCTGTTCCTGCTGACCTACGTTGTTCCCACATTTGCCCGAATGTTCGCCAGCGCCAAGATCGATCTGCCTTGGCCCACCCAGGTGGCCATGCTCATGCATACCGTGGTTCTGGGATACTGGATGATCAGCCTGCCGATTTTCGTGGGCATGGTCTTCTCCGTGTACTGGTACCAGAAGACCCCCACCGGCAGGCTGTTGCGGGACAAGTTCTTTCTCGCGTTGCCCATTCTCGGCCCGGTATTCACCAAGGCGGCCATGTCCCGTTTTTCCAGTATTTTCGCCATCCTGCAGATCAGCGGGGTTTCGGTCCTGGATTCGTTGAAAATCCTTTCGGATTCCATCGGCAACTCAGCCATTTCCCGGGAATTCGACAAGATCGGCGACCAACTCCGGGAGGGCAAGGGCATTTCCACGCCCCTCAAGTCCGCCAAGTATTTCACCCCCATGGTCATCAGCATGGTTGCCGTGGGCGAGGAGTCCGGGAATCTGGACACCATGCTCCACGACATCTCCGTGCACTACGACGATGAAGTGAACTACGAGGTGGGCCGGATGACCGAACTTCTGGGACCTGTCCTGCTTGTGGCTCTGGCCGGGGTGGTGGGTTTTTTCGCTCTGGCCATATTCATGCCCATGTGGGACATGGTCAAAACCATTCGCTAGGCGGTGCGTATGCGCCGCACCGTGTTCCATGTCAGTCTGACCCTGCTCGTGCCCCTGATCGTGGCCGGAACAGCTGTGCTGGCCCTTTTTCTGAGCGAATATTTGCCATTTTTCCGGTACGATGTCTCAGGAGACCTGACCAGGCTCGCGACTTTGGTGGGCGGGACCACCTTCATTGTCGCCTTTCTTTTACTGTACCTGATCCTGCGGCCGATCCGTGATTTCCTGGACGCAGCCCGGGCATCCGGGGTCCTGCCGGCCAAGGATTCCGCTTTCCCCGGAGGCCTGCCGCGGAGCGATCTGGAGGAGTTTCGTCAGGCTTTTGAACAGGTGGGCCAGGCTCTGTCGCGTCTCGACGCCAAAGCCTTGTTCCCGGAAATCGTGGGGCAGAGCCCTGTTCTCCGCGCAGTGCTCGGGCAGGTACTGAAAGTGGCGCCGACCAATGCCTCGGTCCTGCTCACCGGCGAGTCGGGAACCGGCAAGGAAATCATTGCCCGGGCGATTCATGAACAAAGCCTTCGCCGGGACGGCCCCCTGGTCGTGGTCAACTGCGCGGCAATTCCGGAAACCCTGTTGGAGAGCGAACTC
Organism: Desulfonatronum thiosulfatophilum; assembly: GCF_900104215.1. NCBI lineage: Bacteria > Pseudomonadati > Thermodesulfobacteriota > Desulfovibrionia > Desulfovibrionales > Desulfonatronaceae > Desulfonatronum > Desulfonatronum thiosulfatophilum. The sequence continues at coordinate 190,346 of NZ_FMXO01000008.1, forward strand.
TTCGGTTATGAAAAAGGCGCCTTCACCGGCGCAGTGACGGCCAAGCCGGGACGCTTCGAACTGGCCCATGCCGGGACCCTTTTCCTGGATGAAATCGGCGACATGCCCCTGGCCGTGCAGGCCAAAATCCTGCGCATGCTGGAAACCGGGACCGTCGAACGGGTCGGTGGAATCAAGTCCGTACGCTGCGACGTGCGGGTGGTTGCGGCCACCAACCGGGACATCCAGGAGCTGATGCGCCAGGGCCTGTTTCGGGAGGACCTGTTCCACCGGTTGAACGTCTTCCCCCTGCACCTGCCTCCCCTGCGCGAGAGACGCGACGACATCCCGGCTCTGGCCGAGCACTTCGCGGCCTCCCACAACGGGAACGCCGACATTTCCGCTGCCGCTCTGGGCCTGCTCATGACCCATGACTGGCCTGGCAACGTGCGGGAATTGCGCAACAGCCTGGAGCGGGCAACCGTGCTGGCCGGCGAGGAGGAAATCCGTCCCGAGCACCTGGCCGGCTTGTTTGGGAATGGGCTTTTCGCGTTTCCCGCCGGGAATACGGATGGAAAAGGCAAGACGGACAACGGCGCCGGTCTGGACCAACGCCTGGCCAGCGTGGAACGCACCATGATCGAAGAGGCCCTGGCTCGTTGCGACGGAATCCAGGCCAAGGCCGCCCGCCTGCTGGGCATCAAGGAACGCAGCCTCTGGCATCGGATCAAGAAGTTGGACATTGCCGTGAAGCAGTTCAAGTAAAACCCAGAATTGCATGCTCCGGGCAAGTGAATCCAATCCGCCATGGAACTTACGGATATGAACGACCTTTACATTTCCCCGACGATCCCGATTTCTTTGGGACCTATCATGACCGTTGTATTGGTACTTATACAAACTGCAGAGCAGGAGTAACGAGAAGAATGGCAAGTTTTGAACGGACCATGGGCAGGCACATATCACACATCGCTCTTAACCCATCGTCCCTAACCACCACAGCCTCCAGCCTCCGCCCACTCTCCAAACTTTGGCGATTTTCCGCTGCAAAGCTCTCCAAATTTTGTAGATACATCCATCTGAACCCCCTCCTTTTCTGCCTCCCGTTCAACTTCCGCAATTATTCTAAATTGTATCTTCAACACTCTCAACCATATCCGAGTCTCACGTTGCATGGTAGCCCAAGTTGTTCTGACTTTGGCACACTCCATGCTGTTGTTGCGGCACAGGTCGCTCAACAACATTCCGCAAAGCCACCTGCAGAGAGAAAGTCAGCGATTAATCACCGTACAAGCAAATCAAAGCCAATATTCAAGATCAAGGAGGTATGCCGCAAACATAAAAATACCATCCAGGCTCAACACGGATAGCGACACTCGGCCAAGGGTTATTTCCACACTAAATTCGCCATTGTATTTATCAATTTTTCACATTACTCATCATTACCTATTACCCATTACTCATTACCCATTACTCATTACCCATTACTCATTACCCATTACTCATTACCCATTACTCATTACCCATTACTCATTACCATCAACCCAGTAATTCCTAAAGGAGGAACACATGGAAAAGAAAGATCTGAAAAAGTCCCAAGGCGGTTTCATTTTTATTGATATTATAGCTGTACTAGTAATTTTGGGTATTTTGGCTGCAGTGGCTGTGCCGAGGTTTGCGAACTTACAGGCCCAAAGCCGATTGTCTGCAGCAGAGGGCGTTGCTGCGGCATACTTATCGGGGATATCATTAGCTTATGCGAATGCTTTGGCTTCAGGCAATACTGGTGCAAATACACCCATTACCACTACCTGCGAAGTTGACGGTAATGTAGTCTGCCCTAAAAATAGATCAACTATTTAAAATTGTTAGACATTTTTTCTATTTCGTAGTACATTTTCAACCAGTTACTGCAGTATTTCTGTAATAAGCCGGTCGAAAAATCACTGATTTTGGAGTGACTATGAAGGCGAAAAAGAAAAATTGTAATCAAGGCAACTTCCTCTATCCGGATTTGTTGAAACAACTCAATCCCCATCATTCTCTGCTTCAACTGGCTAAACAGATCCCTTGGCAGCACTTCGATGATGAGTTTACGGTTTACTACAGCGAGAAAGGGCGCCAGCAAAACCAATCCGGCTCATGGTCGGGTTGATGA